>MGPH01000068.1:225-10703 GCA_001797365.1 Deltaproteobacteria bacterium GWA2_45_12 | reverse complement strand
TCCTGCCACAAAAACAACAGAGAAATCTGTTGAAGAAACCATTCAAGCTCTTCACAACTTCAGCAAAAAACATAGTTTGGGCCGCCTTAAGCTTAAAAAACTAATATCTACCGGGAGAAAATAATGGATATCGTTTTGGACTGTTCTGTTGTCATGAGCTGGTGTTTTCAAGATGAAAAAGATGCCCATTCTGTAAAAGTTTTGGATTCACTCTCAAAAAACAAGGCCCATGTTCCTTCCCTTCTTTTTTTGGAAGTATCCAATGTTCTTGTAATGGCAGAAAGAAAGGGCCGGCTAACAGTAGCAGATACGGCCCGGTTTTTAGATTTACTGACTTCTCTTCCCTTAAGAATAGATGAGGAACCAAAAAATCCTGAAACATATCTCTTTTTAGCCAGGGAACATGGGCTCACTTCCTATGACGCCTGCTATTTGGAACTGGCAATGAGAACAGGCTCTGCTCTGGCAACGAAAGACAAGTCCTTAAAAAATGCCTGTAAAAAAAGTGGTGTCGTTTTATTTTAAATTGGATGGATTAATCGTAGGGCCCCCGCGTCGCGGGGTTTCTACCTAAATCTCACCGCCGAAGGCATCCAAGGATTACGGGACATTGTTTTGTTCCATCCAAAAAGATGAAATGCTCCGCCTGGTGCACGATAAACCGGGCCTTTGGGATTCCGTGCTCCGCCGCCTGCAGGATGAATCTTGGGGCCAGTTACTGGTTTGGCGCTGGAAACCGGATCCCCAATTTGCACAAGATCTTCTTCATCTCCCAAAAGAGCTTGAACATTCACATCTCTTGTCAATGAAACAGGACCTTCTGCTAGAATCTGTCCCCTTACCTTTCGTCTTTGAAAATCAAAAAACCCTCCAGGTCTGTACAAATCATTCACCTGTTGATGGGCCGCCAGATACTCTGCGGCCATTGCATCAGGGTCGAGCAAAACTCCTTCGGGAGCCCAAACCATTTTTCCATAGCGCATGTCATCGGGATCAAAATTGAAAATCCAACCGTTTTTTATTGCCCTGGAAAATTCCTGGGTCGCGGGAAAAGGTTGATTGGTACTGATTTGAGAGATGGGCAGATGCTCAGCCAAAGCAACAACTCCCGCTTGAACAGCCGCCATGGTTTCATTGGGGTTTCCCAACATGTATAAACCAAAAACCAGAATTCCATTTTCTCTTAAGTTTAAAAGCAGGCGCTTGGTCGCTTCTTGGGATTGCCATCCCCTATTCATCACATCAAGCCTGTCCCCATGAACGGGGGCTAAGGTTTCAATGCCAAGATAGACGGAAGTAAGTCCATTTTGAATCATTTCCTCCCCATGCTCCAAAAGAGCACGCACACTCACCAAGCAGGACCATTTCATGGGTTGGGGTTTTGAACTTAAATACCTTAAAATCTCCCCCTCATTCTCATCTTTCCAAATCCTTCCAAAATCCGGATCGACAAAATACACGCGCCTCACACCACGTGCATAAGCATCGTCGATCATAGCCTTGATTTCATCCACTGTGTAAGGCTTGCGGGAACCGTGAGAAAACATGTGCTCGGCACAATAGGAACAAAATTGGGAGCAACCCAAGCGAAGAGAGATATGCAGCGTTTGAAAATTCACTCGTTCCGGTTGATCTTGCGCGTTTAAACGCAACCATTCCACGTTTGCCAACATTTCTTCCGCTGGTGGATGGGGAAAATAATCGGGCACCTCTTCACTTACAAACCGGTTGTAAAGATATTCCTCTCCCGTTCCCCAAAAGCAGCGGTCAAAGGCCTCATCCAGAATTCTATAGGGCCCTGCAGCAGCATAATTACCTAACCACACTTCTTTTACACCGCGACTGCGGGCATAGAGGTTCATCTGCAAGAGGACACGCGTATTCACATTCAGCCCCGACAGCAACAAAACCTCAGGCCCTTGTCCATCAAAGGATGAATCAAAGGCTTGTTTAAATTCTTCAAAAGTCTGGGGCACCACAAAAGACATCTTCCTATCGGCAGGAATGGCTGCGTTTAGGAAAGCCATGGCATAGGGAGGGGAAACCGATCTTAAAATTCTCCCATCAGGATTGGCTAGGCTGGTCATGCTTCCCATGATGTCCCCCAAAAGAACGCGACGACCTTGCCCATCCACAACATAATCTTCCCTCACAAAATCTTCCTCGGGCGCAAAACCAAACATGACACGGGCCGTGCGCAACCTAGCATCACTTAACACACGATGATTGACCCTTTCACCAAAGGCCATAATCGATTGAGTGCGTACAGGATCAACTTCGGGAGGAATTTTGTAGGGAGGGCCGGGTTGCCAAGGAACAGACAACCGCTCGGGTGTAAATTGTGCTAAGCGAACCGCTAATAATTCAGGGGAAATCAAGGGATCTGTCGATAGGCCACTTGGAACATAACGACGCCAATCGTGGGCTGCAAGCAAACGAAGATCGCCCCTTTGCGCATCCAAACCAAGACGGGTTCTTAGTTCATCAGCGGCTTGTCTTAACTCAGGAGGAACAGCCAGTAAGGCCCTTCGATGAGTTATTTCGGATTCTTCATTTAAATCTCCACGCGCCAAAGCCTCCCAATCAAAGGTCATTGGTAACCTAGACAAATATTCCTGTAAGGGTGGGGCTATAATAATATCCATTTTGCTTTCATCTCCAAACTTGAAGGAACTATGTTAATTAATATTTAAAATCAATAGTTTATTGATATTTTTTTGGGTGAAAAAGAGGGTTTAAATTGAATGGAATTTACTTATGAAAAAGAGCTCTTTCTAAAAACTCATTTGACAGTTTTAACTGTAGATTGTTACAAGAAAGCACTTTGAAAAATTTCAAAAACAAATTGCGGCTTCATATAATCGCTACCTTCTTTTTACTGGGTTTTCTTATTGTTAGCCCCTTCCATGTTCATTTAAGCCGATCAGATGATGTTCAACATCAAAAGGAATGTTCTCTCTGCCTTAACTTAAAGCAACAGATTGCTACTACAGCACCCGAAGCCCCTCTTCCGGCCTTTTTTACAGAAACAACACAAATTAATTTTGTTCAAGCTTTTGTAATTCTCGATTCTTTTCTTCTCTTGCCTCTAAAAACAGGGCCGCCCTCGCTTTCTTAACATTCCAATAAGTGTCATTCCCGAGTGTTTTTATCGGGAATCTATCCCCGCTCTTTTTAAGACGGGAACGGGAACATGGATCCCCGATAAAAACACTCGGGGATGACAGAAACAATACTACGTGTCGGCGAACATCCTCCAAAAGGTTTGCCCCTACAATTTTAAATTTAATGACAACTATCCCTTCTCACTTTCTTCCCTCCTTTGTAAGCGTTGTCCTGAGCTTGTCGAAGGAGAGGGGTCAGGGAAGGTAGCAAAAAACATGAAAAAATTATTATCACTCCTCCATGTGGGAGGCTTGGTGCTGTGTTTTTCGCACCCGGCTTTCTCCCAAGAAACAAACCAAGAAATCTTAAACGAGCTCAAACAACTCAAAGAGCAGATTGCCGCCCAGCAAAAGCAAATGCAGGCTCAACAAACGCTAATCGAAAAATTAAGCGCCAAGGTTGAGGCCACAAGAAAACAACAATCGGACAACCAGTCTGCACCTTTAAAAACAGAGACACCAAAGACTAGCGTGGCTCAAAACTCCACCGAGACTAGATCCTTTGGGCCCATCAAATACAATGTGGCTGGGAGCGGGTTCCAGCGCATGCTTCCGGATATCAGTGTCATTGCCAATACGTCCGCGGCTTATTATTCTGAAAATCCAAGTGGCCAGGCTGAGGATGATCCGGAAAAAACGGGATTTAATTTAACGGAAATTGAAATGGCCATCCAATCGATCATCGATCCTTATTTTAAGGCCGATATCTTCCTTTCCTTTAATCCTGAAGGAGTGGAAATTGAAGAAGCCTACGCCACCACAACCTCCCTCCCCACGGGCTTGCAGGTACGTGCGGGAAAATTCAAACTTCCCTTTGGAAGGCAGAATCAAAAACATCCCCATGCGTGGAGTTTTACGGATAACCCCTTGGTCAATACCGATCTGCTCGGCCCGGAGGGAGGTTTAAACGAAGTGGGGTTGGAAATCTCCTATTTATTCCCCACTCCCTTTTTCCTTCAAGTTCAAGGCACGATGAGCAATGGGGATAACGAAAACAATTTCAACTCGGACCTGCGTAAGGATTTTCTCTATCAGACAAGGCTTTCCTCAAGTGTGGATCTCTCCGATGAAACAACTCTTCTTTTTGGGGCTTCCCAAGCCTGGGGAAACAATGACACCCAAAGGCTCACCGGCCTTTATGGTGGGGACTTCCTATTGAAATGGAAAGCTCGGGCAAACCGAAGTCTTACCTGGCAAAGCGAATACATGGCGAGGCGTAGGGATAATGTGGCAGGAACGGATACGGATCATGGTTTTTATTCGTATGTCGACTATCAATTCTTGAAACGGTGGCATGCGGGCCTGCGCTACGACTACCTGGGATTTGGATCGGATACCCTGGAAAAACAATACCGGATAACCCCGGCCCTTACTTTTACCCCCACGGAATTCTCTCTGTTGCGTTTGCAATATGATTACAACAAAACCCTCAATGAGGATGCGGTAAACGCCGTGTTCTTGCAAATGCAATACAATCTTGGACCACATGGGGCGCATGCGTTTTAACCAATAATATCCTGTACGGGCGCTGCTTGCCGCGCCCCTTACATGCCGCATCCTATTTTAATTCAGGGCGCAGCAAGCGGCGCCCCTACGGAAATATTTTATGAAAAAATTTATATCCTTCTTTCTCTTCGCATTTTTTATTTCTCATCTTGCCCATGCCAAACTCAAGGTGGTCACAACCACTTCTGATCTGGCTTCGATTGCCTCCTTAGTCGGAGGGGATTTGATTGAAGTCAAAAGCCTGGGAAAGGGAACCCAGGATCCGCATTTTTTGGATGCCAAACCCAGCTACACCGTTTTGGTGAGTCAGGCGGACCTTCTTATTGCCGTGGGTTTGGAACTTGAAATTGGCTGGATGCCCGTACTTCAAACCCAGTCGCGGAATCCCAAAGTGCAGATAAACCAACGTGGTTATCTGGAGGCTTGGCAGGAAATTCCTTTTTTGGAAATTCCCTCAGGCCGTGTAGATCGATCGATGGGCGATGTTCATTCCATAGGAAACCCGCACTACTGGCTAAATCCTCAAAATGGTCTCATCATGGCCAAAAATATTGCGGATCGTTTGAAAGAACTTGATCCTCAAAATGCAGAAATTTACCAAAAAAACCTGAATGCTTTTCAGACGGAACTGCAATCCAGAATATCTGCTTGGCAAAGTCAATTGAAAGGAATGCGTGGCCAAAAAATTATCACTTATCACAAAACCTTCAACTATTTTGCCGAATGGGCCGGTCTTGATGTGGCAGGCCATATCGAACCCAAACCCGGCATCCCTCCCAACGCAAAACACATCCTGGAAGTCCAGGATCAAATCCGGCGGGAACATATTCTTCTTGTTATCACCGAGGCATTCAATGATCCCAAGCCCGGCCTGGAACTCAGTAAAAAAACAGGAGCAAAGAATATTATGCTTCCAACAGCGGTTGGAGGAGAACCAGAAATAAAAACGTATTTTGATTTGTTTGACGTGATTGTAAAAAAAATAATCAACATTATTTAATTTCCCTCTCCCTTGAGGGGAGAGGGTGGCCTCGTGCAACACCCTCCCCTTAATCCCCTCCCCTCAAGGGAGGGGAGATTTATTTTATCCTATGAATATTCTCGAATTCCTCCTCCCTTCTTTTGTCGCATGCCTTGTCCTAACCGGCATCCACACCTACCTTGGCGTCCATGTCATTGCACGCGGGGTCATCTTTGTGGACATTGCATTGGCGCAATTGGCCGCCCTGGGGATGACCGTGGCTCTTGCGTTGGGACATGGGACTTCTTCTTTGACATCTTATTTAATGGCGCTTTCCTTTTCTGTAACAGGGGCTGGAATTCTTTCAGTGACAAGGATTAAGAAAATTCCTCAAGAGGCCATTATCGGTGTGGTGTTTGTGGTCAGTTCAGCCGCTGGAATTTTAGTGGCCGACCGTTCCCCTCACGGAACCGAGCACATTAAATATATTTTGGATGGAAGCATTCTCTGGGTGAGTTGGAATCAAATCATAAAAACAGGGATTATTTATTCCTTGCTGGGTGGCATCCATTATATTTTCCGAAAAAAAATGTTTCTGGTTTCCTCCGATCCTGATCTGGCCAAAAAAAAGGGGTTGAAAGTGAAAGTCTGGGATTTCTTTTTCTATGTGACCTTTGCTGTGGTCATTACAAGCTCGGTACAAATAGGTGGTATTCTTTTGGTGTTTTCTTTTTTAATCGTCCCCGCATTATGTTCGATGTTGTTGGTTAATCGTGTAGGGACAATCCTAGGATTGTCCCTACTGGTGGGATGGATTGTGGGAATTTTGGGAAGCATCATCGGCATTTCTGCTTCGTATTTTTTAGACCTACCCACGGGCTCCAGCATCGTGGTCGTGTTTGGAATTTTCCTCGTAGGGGCGCTGCTTGCCGCGCCCTTATTTACCAGACGTAACCAATAATTTCTTTTTTCTTCTTTCCCGAAAATCCTGGGCGATGGCCATGGCCACCGGCATAAAAAAAAGGGAAGCCAACGATCCAAAACCAATACCCCAATTAAGGGCCATGGCCATGGGCTGAATGAAGGGATCCCTACCCCCAAGGCCGATGGAGGCAGGAATAATTCCCAAAAGAGTGGTCAGGTTGGTAAGCACAATGGGCCGCAAGCGCGATTTGGTTCCTTCAATAATGGCTTCATAGGGATTTAACCCTTCATCCCGCTTTTTATGGATGAAATCCACAATGAGCAATCCCACATCCACCACAATGCCCGACATCCCCACCAAACCAAGCAGGGCCAGGAAACTTAACGGTTCTCCTTGAATTAAAAATCCCAACCCCACACCAACAAGTCCAAAAATAATGGTGGCCAATATGATAAAAGGAGCAATGGGGTCAGTGACGGTGGCCGCCAGAATAATAAAGGTTAGAAGAAGGGCCAAGCCAAACGCCTGATAAAAACTTTTTAATGACTCCCCGGTCTCTTCATATTCTCCACCAAAATGCACCGTGACATCATGATTATTTTTTATGTCATTCTTCATTTTTTTCTGAAGTGTTTTTGTGATCTTGCTTGAAGAACTCAGTTTCTGATCCAGTTCGGCCGAAACAGTCAAGGTGCGTCTTCTGTCAAAATGACGGATCACTTCCACGCCCCTGGCCTCTTCCACTTTCATTACATTCATCAAGGGAACAAGATTATCCATTTTGTTGGGAATAAAGATTTTTTCCAGGGTTTTTGGATCATGTTCCATGGCTTCGGGATAACGCACCAAAACATCAATATCTTCATCCCCTTCCTTGATTGTTGTGGCTATAAGGCCATCAAAAGACAAACGAACGGAAGTCGCCACTTCGTCCAAGGTAAGCCCGCTCTGGGCCACTTTGTCACGATTCACAGTAAGACGTTTTTCATTTTTTCCGGGATCAAAATCATCGACGACATCCGAAATTCCAGGAAGATCGCGTAAAACCGTTTTTACTTTTTCTGCATAAGCTTCAAGCTCCTCCCAATTTTCTCCTTTAAGACGCACGGCCACAGGCTTTCCAACAGGGGGACCGGGGTTGACATCATCAAAAGAAAGCTCTTCAAAGCCCTTGATCTTGTTTACAGACACACGAAGCGATTCGATAATTTCCCTGGCCTCGCGATCCCGCTTGGATTCGGGAGTAAGAAACACGGCAATCTGGGCCACATTGGAAGACCGTTTTGTAAAAGGATCATTGGGATCATTTTGTGAAATTCCCACTTCAGTCAACATGTGATCAAGCTCATCTTTGGGAAGGGTGGCCACAAGGGCCTCCACCTCTTTCATTTTATCCGCCATTATTTCCAGGGAAGTGCCGGTGGGCATTTTGGCACGCACAAAGAATTGTTCAATGCCACCCGATGGGAAAAGAACAAAATGAATTTTAAAAAACCATAATATCCCCACAAGGCTTGTGAAAACAAAAGTACCCAAGAGGGTTTTATAACGATGGGCCACCAAAAAACGAATCCACTGCCCAAAACGGTCAATGACATGGGGGCCAAAATATTTGTCATGAAAATGGTCACTGGCGAGGCTCTTTTTATTCTGATTAAAAGTATAAATGTGAACGGGTAAAATAATGAGTGCTTCAATAAGCGAGGCAATAAGGGTGATGATCACAACAATGGGAATCTGCCGCACAAATTTTCCCATGATGCCCGTCATCATTAAAAGGGGAAGAAAGGCCGTAATCGTTGTAAGCACCGTGGCTATCACCGCCTTGGTCACTTCCTGTGTGCCGTAAACGGTTGCTTCCCAGTATGATTTTCCCTCTTTCAAAAGACGGTGGATGTTTTCGGCAATGACAATATCTTCATCCACCAACATACCGATCACCATGATCAATCCGAACATCGAAAGAAGATTGATGGTGATTCCAAAATATTGCATCACGGCAATGGTCGCCAAAAAAGCCGTGGGCATGCCGATCAGTGTCCCCAAGGCCATTCGGGGTGAGAAAAAAAGAAACAGGGGAATCATCACCAGAATAAATCCAATGATGCCATTCCATCTTAAAACATTGAGTCTTCGCTCCACATAATAAGAAAAATCGTTGATCAGTGAAAAATGGAGTTCGGATGGCCCCATCTCCTTCATTTCATCCAGGGTTTTCTGGATTTTTTCCTTCAATACAAAAATATCGGTTTCCTTTTTTTTGACGGGCTGCAGGATAACGGCAGGCTTGCCATACGCACGATAATAAATGACAGGTTTTTCATGGGCAAAATTGACTGCGGCCACATCCCCCACTGTCAGATGATGCCCCTGGTCGTTGGAACGAATCACCACTTTTTTTATTTCTTCGGCATTCTTAAATTCCCCCGTCGTACGAACCAGCCATTCTCCGTGTGCATCGTACAAAGACCCTCCGGGCCTATTGATATTCTGTTTTTCCAAGGCACGTGCCACTTCAACAAGGGAAACATGAGCCGCCAAGACTTTCTCCGGATCAACCAACACATGAAATTGTTTTTCGTAATATCCTCTTTTAAGAACCGAAGTGACTTCAGGAATATCCAGCAATTTGTCTTCCAGTTTTTTGGCCCAGTCCTGCAAAACCAACTGATCGGTCGGTCCGGACAGGGCTATTTCCATGATGGGTTCATGATCGCTTTTTAGTTCCCGTACAACGGGCTTGTCTTTTAAATCATCGGGAAAATCTTCCACACGATCCACCGCACGCTGGATTTCGTTTACTATGCGGTCTTTATTTTTGGCATCGGGCTCAAGAACCAAAAGCAAAAGCGAATACCCTTCCGCCGAAATGGAATTCATTTCCTTGATGTCATCTACTTCTTTAAGTTCTTTCTCTAGAGGATAGGTGATGAGTTTTTCAATCTGCTCGGCGGTGGCTCCGGCATAGGGGGTACGAATACTAACAATATCAAAATTGACCGGCGGCCATACATCGCGGGGAATGCGAAAAAGGGCCACAAGACCAGCCAAAATGATGAATACCGCCAATAAGTTAAAGGTGAATTTGTTTCGAATGAGAAATTTAGTCAAATTCATAATGAGAAAAAGTCATAGAATTGAACGGTTAGGCAAATTCACTCAAAAAAACACAAGCAATTTTAGATATTTACATTTATACTTTTGGCACTTGGATTGCACTATATAAAAGGGTCATGGGAAATTTCAACTTTAGTTTCAAAATTCTTATTTTAGGGCTCCTTTTTTCTTATTCCCATTTTCTTGCCTGCTCTTCAAGTGACAATAATAAATCAAAGGCCAATCCAGTGTGTAATGATCCTGCCGTTTGCGACATTGACAATGACGGCATTGTGGCCGCTTGTGATGCCGATGATCAAGACCCTTTAAACCAGAATCTTCTTCCCGTGTGTGCAGCAGCACCCCCTCCTCCACCGGGTGGCGGTGCCGGAGGCGATGCCGATCAAGATAATGATGGGTTCACACCCAACGAAGGCGACTGCGATGACAGCAATGCTGAGATCAATCCTGATTCAACTCACGCCGAGATCATCGGAGAACCTGATTACAATTGTGATGGTCACATTGGCAAAATAGGAGAAGCCCTCTTTGTTGATTCTGATGTCGCAGCCAGTGGCACGGGCGAATTCAACTCCCCTTTTAAAACATTGCAAGAAGCTCTTGATGCGGCCAATAACGACAAACATATTATTTACGTTTATAAAAATGACATTGAAGTAAATGGCACCATCAACATCACCAAGGCTATTTCGTTATATGGAGGTGTTTCATGCCGTGTTCCCTCTCAAAATGGGGACCGTTTCCGCGCTTTGCCATCTACTGAATGCTCCGATGAAAATTATCTGGATCGTAATGATGAAGATAG
>MGPH01000068.1:0-160 GCA_001797365.1 Deltaproteobacteria bacterium GWA2_45_12 | reverse complement strand
TTAAAATTGAAGATGTGGAAAGTGGAGAAGTTATCTTCGATGGATTTGATGTGTCGGCCAATGAAAACTGGGGGAGTGGGGCCCCACGGGCTTACGCCCGTGGCACCAAAGACACCGGATTCAAAATAATTTCAGTTGATACTCTCCTTTATCCACCTTC
>MGPH01000067.1:11242-12251 GCA_001797365.1 Deltaproteobacteria bacterium GWA2_45_12 | reverse complement strand
TGCAGAAGCCTCTCATCCAACCACACTTTAATAAGGCTTTGATAACCAACATCCATCTTGGTGGCGATGCGGCGGATCAGTTCAAGCTGCTGACTTGAAAAACGAATGGTCACAGGTTTGAAACCTCCATGCAGACTATCTGCGTCGCTCAATTGCCCTTTAGAAAAATCGAAGTAATCCGTGGCATCATGAGTATCCCAAAATTGTCTTTCCTCGTCTTCTGACTTAAAGGTTGGAAGCTTTTTTGATTTTTTCTTCATAGGCTTTCCTTTCTTTCTTTGAAGCATCACGAGCACTGATGACACGAATCTTGCCCTGTCGCAGGGTATAAACCACAAAAAGTGTTCTCTCGGTTTTTGTCACACCCATAACAGAAAAACGTTCTTCAACTCCACACGGAACAGGCCCCAGAAAGAGCCCAAACCCAAAGACAGATTCCGCTTCTTCACAGGAGACTTGATGCTTTTCCCGGTTCTTTGGCTCATGATGCTCGTCCCATTCGAATTCCACTTGTACATATTATATACATGATAAATAAATGTCAAATACATGTTATTTACATATACCAAAACGGGTGAGGTTTTAAAATATGTGCTGAGACAGTTGACGAGGTGATTATCGGAAAGATTTCATGATCTCATAAGGCGTCTTTAAGAGTACCCAACCCCTATTTTGATCCTGAGCAAGCGTCCAGGATGAGCAGACAAACAAAGAATTGGGAATCACAGATACCCCTACAATGGCAATCCCCGGCTCATTCCAGCGGACATCGCCCTCATTTTAAGGGACATCAAAAAAAGGGAAGGGAAATAATTTCAAATCTTGAACTTGATCGCCCCCGGCAAAATATCGAAAGTGGCGGGCAAGAAACCTACGGGATCACCATCGGCATCAATGCCGGCCAAGGTTTCATCCTTGGTGGAAATTTCGATGGAGACGGAGCAAAACGTGTCGATGTTTCCATCTTTCAGATAAGACCCGTCATACAGGCGGGGAAACTGCTGGAGCT
>MGPH01000067.1:0-11168 GCA_001797365.1 Deltaproteobacteria bacterium GWA2_45_12 | reverse complement strand
CCGGAGCACACCGTACATGTAAGCCCCCGTGGAACCAATGAGGCGCGGAGCGTGGTGGGAGAAATAATCCACATGAACGCCTAAACCCACATAGGCATTGTTTAAAAAGTAACGGATCTTTTTCTCCCCCTGTCCGTCACGGCAAGTGATTTTTCCTACATCCAGTTTTTTAAAATAATCCCCGCACAGATGAAAGATGGCCTCTTCCGGATTACGTGACAGCCGCAGGCTGCGCGCCAGATCGCTTCCCCGACCATAAGGAAGAATGCCTAAAGAAGCCTCTGCATTGATTGGCTTCTCATTCTCAAAAAAACCATTCACACATTCGTTAAGACTGCCGTCCCCCCCAATCCCTATGATAAAATCATACCCGTCATGTAATGCTTGGCGAGTCAGGAAAACACCATCCCCCGGTTGGGTCGTAAAGGCCACGCTAAACTCATGCCAATGTTTTTTGAAAAGCCCCTCGATGTGGGGCCATGTTTTTTTAAGCAAGCCACGGCCTGCAGCCGGATTGGCAACAATCTTTATCTTCATTTGTGGGGAGCCACTCCTTGAATGGCTGAATTTAAAAAGCTGACCAAATCCATCACGGCCAAGTGCCCGTGATCATTTTTTCTGAATTTATGAATGCAAGAAGGGCACTGGGTCACCAGGGTATCCGCCCCTTTTTCATAAACTTCATCAAGCCTGACTTTTGCAATTTGGTTAGAAACATCCTGCGAAACAACCGAAAAACATCCTCCCTGCCCGGAACACCCTGATTTTTCCCCGTGATGAAAAAATTCCTTCAGGGGTTCTTTATGGACCATGCCCATAAGCTCGCGCGGGAGCTCAATTTCGCCCAGATATCGCGAACGATAACAAGGGTCATGGAACATGACCTCCCTGGCCTTGTTCTTTTTGAAAACAAGTTTGTTCTTTTTTAGGTGCGGTTCTAAAAATTCATTAATGGTGACAACTTTGGGCTGCAAGTTGAAATCGTATTCTTTATAGGTTTCTTTCAGAGTATAAACACAACTTGGCGAACCACTAATGATGGTTTTGAATTTCTTCAGTGCATGAAAATTAAGTTCGGCCACATCCACAAATTCTTCTTCCATGCCCGCTGAAATAAGGGGGAAACCGCAGCACTGCATGGTTTCGGGGTAAATGCCCACGTTATCAATGCCCAATTTTTCAAAAAGCTCGAAGGTGTCGCGGATCACTTCAGGGGCCTTGGCAATGGTTGTGCATGAAGCCAGATAGACGATGGGATTTCCTGCTTCAAAATATTTGGCCGGCACAATTTGTTTTAAAGTGGTTAAAAGATCTTTGGAAAAAGGGTTGCCGTGTTTGTGAAATTTGGCCAAAAAACCCATGATCTCGGCCGGAGCCAGATCTTTTTTTGCAGCTTCTTTGCGAACTTCGTGCAGGACAGGTGGGATTACATTTAAATGTTCGCATAAGGTTGTGCAGGCCCTACACGTAAGGCATTGGTAACTCAGGGCGGCCACTTCACTATCCAGTGAAATTTCCCCCTTGCGAAGCAGATTCATCGTTTGCATGAGCCCCCATGGAGAATGGGACTCGTTCCCACCCACGGTCAGCACCGGGCAAGCCGACTGGCAAAGCCGGGGGCAATAAGTGCAGTAGTCCATGAGTGTGGCAAATTCTTCGAGCATGAATTTTTTTACCCTTAGTGAGCCTGTCCCTTCGACTCCGCTCAGGGACCAGCTCTTACTGGTTGCTGAGCGGAGTCGAAGCACCAGTTCCTCTCAATATTCGCTAAATTCAACCAAACACTTTCAAAACCCTTTTTTCTTCTTCCACAATTTCTGTATTTACATCATTCCGATAAAAATCTTTCATTCCATCAATCAACCGAGCATAGGATTGGGGGGTTATCAGATGTTGGTCTAATATTACCCGTCTTTCGGGATGGTCCGTCCAATAAATTTTGGTTCCCCGGCACACTTCCGAGACAACTTCTTTTTCAGCCGAAACCAAACGCTCAAAGCCGGCCAACTTCAGATAAAAACCATAGGGCCCCTGATCTGAAAAAACCTCTCCCAAAACCTTTTTAAGGGTCCCCATTTTTTCAACAGAGGCAAATAATGGACGAACAAACTGCCCCATAAGCTCTTTTAAAAATGCAAAGCCCTCGTGGGGGTTTTGTACTGAAAAAAATCCCCATGTTTCATAATCAATAGTGGGGAAAATACGCAAAACTACAGTTTTAAAATGGGCCAAATTCCCATGGCTTCCTAAAACAACACGTTTTAAATCGGCCCCCGTTGCCGAACGGGGGACTGTCTTCATGATAAAATTTTTATTGCGAAATGAATGCGCCTCACCTCCCACGCATAATTCTTCAATACCTCCAAATTTTAAAAACCAGTAATTGGGGATACGTTCCAACAAACATTCATTCATGGAAACATTCAACCCCAAAGATGGAAAATATCCCCCCGTAAAACCTTCCTGCCCAAGCCGTTCTTCATAGGCCAAAACCGTCATCGAAGGATCCACACTGACGAGCTGGCTTTGTTTATTCATGTGAAAGATTTGCATGTATTTAAAAGACTTTTTCCCCAGCGTCACCCCGGCCCTCGTGACCCCGCGTTGCGGGGTTCTGTTAGCCGGGGTCCAGTACTGGTTCCCCGCTTCCAGAATCCCGCTTTGCGGGATAACGTGGCGGGAATGACGATCCACTTGTTGGTTATCTGTTCGTTTATCAACTACATCAACTTTCCCGGGTTCATCAAATGATGGGGGTCGTAATAATTTTTCAATTCCTTATAAAGGGCCAACCCCTCCCCCCATTCATCGGTCATGTATTTTGCTTTAAGACGACCAATTCCGTGATGATGACTGATAGTGCCCCCTGCTCCAAGACAGGTCTTCATTGCCTTCTCCCAGATAAGATCATACATTTTCTCACCCGACTTCAACCCTCTTAAGGGAGCCACAAAAGTAAAATAAAGGGCCCCACCATCGGTATAAACATGGGATAGATGGGCCATGATCATGGCATGGGGGCTGATGGCTTGCACCATTTTTTCATACAAAAGGGGCACACGGTCCCAGCTGGCGGCTACTTCAATCGTGTCGGTGAAATGCCCCGTATGAAACAACGGGGATGCATTGTAGGAAACCCGGTAACGATTTTCATACCAGTGCCTGGCCGGTTTTTCCCCTAAATCTTGGGCGCCCATTTCCAAACACAAATCCATCACCATTTCTTTTTCTTCACGAACAATGGCTTCGTGCCCTTCAAACATAAAAATAACGGCACACTGCCTGGAAAAAAATTTCCCGCTGGCATTCAAAAGACGGGGGGAATGTAACATGGCTTTTAGTCCTGAAAACTTGATCATCTCTTTAATTTTGTCGGACCATCCATGTTCCCTGATTTTTCCTCCCGTGCTTTTGGATGAAACAAGTAAAAGAGTATCCAGTTCGTCATACAAACGTACCACCGCAGGCTTAACCCCCAATTGCATGAAACGGCGAATGGCCTCAATGGAAGTGGGCATGTCTTTAAATGAAACACTTCTGAAAGCACGCGTGCGCGGCTGCGGGAAAATACGAAGACTGGCCTTGGTAATAATACCCAAAGTTCCTTCAGAACCGATAAAGAGCTGGTTTAAATCAAACCCCGATGAATTATTCACATTCCGTGTGGACACAACCTCACCCGAACCCGTCACCATTTCGAGGTTTAAGACCATGTCTTCAATTTTCCCGTAACGCGATGAAAGCTGCCCGGCAGACCGCGCGGCTAAACATCCCCCCAGGCTTGCACAAATAATGGATGACGGAAAATGCCCCAGCGTATACCCCCTGCGCTCCAGTTGATCCTCAAGCCCCATCGACATGATGCCACTTTCCGCTTCCACCACGAGGTTTTCGGTATCAAGGGTAATCAGGCGGTTCATTTTTTTTACATCAATGATCATGCCTCCTTTCACAGGAATGGTACCGCCACAAACGCCAGAGCCTGCGCCAAAGGGCACCACGGGCATCTTAAAAGCCACGGCTAGTTTAACAAGTTTTTGGACTTCATCCACGCTGCGGGGCCATGCAATGACATCGGGAAAATGTTCCACCTTGGCATATTTCATCTGAATGGTGGCTTTAAACGAAGAATCACGGGCGTAATTGAGACGGTCCAGGTTTTTTGAGGAATATCCCAGGGGCCCCACAATTTTTTCAATTTTTTTGAGAAAGGCTTCTTTGACTTTAGGGACTTCAATTAACATGAGGTTGGCATCTTAGCGGGGCTTAAAAGGGAGTGGCAAGGGTTTTGTCAAACAAGGGAATCTCGTAGGGACAATTCATGAATTGCCCTTACAAATAATACCATCCACCACAACCCGATGTTCCGCACATCCGATCACATCTAAGAAAGGCCTGGAACCGATTTTAAAATATTTTCTTTTGATTTTTTCGATACGTTTGGCCGATTTGACCAATTTCTTTTTTAATTCAGCTGATTTCGCAGCAAGCTTTTCAAGTGATTCCAGAGTCTTGATTTGGGCTTCGGTGTCCTTGCAAATGAGTGCAATATCTCCTTCAGCCCTGAAAAAATGATGGGCCGCTTCAATAAATCCATAGCGGTCCGAAATGGCCTTCATCCAGAAGTCATCTGAAACCACCAAACCCGTATACCCCAAACGGACACGCAACAAGTCGACCAAAATATTGCTTGATAATGTGGCGCAATAAACGGGGTCCAATTCAGGATAAACCACATGCGCGGTCATGATGGAAGGAACGCAGTTTTTGGGAATGAGGCGGCGATAAGGCAGAAAATCCCTTTTCCACAAAAGCCTGCCGGCATCTTCAACAACGGGCAGATCAAGGTGAGAATCAAGCGAGGTGGCCCCATGCCCGGGAAAATGTTTCAGGCAGCTCATCATGCCCTCGTCGTGCAACCCCTTCATAAAGTTTTCGGCACAAGCGCTGACCAATATAGGGTTTGGCCCGAATGAACGTTTCCCAATAATGGGATTGGAGGGATTTGAATGCACATCAACGACCGGCGCAAAGTCCCAATTAAATCCGACAGACCGCATCTCACGAGCCATGACTTGGCCCAATAGGCGAATCTGTTTTTTATTTTTTGTTTTTTTATAAAATTCACCCACCACCGCCATGGGAGGGACTTGGGTGAAAGGTTCCCCCAGACGAAAAACATTTCCACCTTCCTGGTCCACGCCAAAAAACAAGGGGAAGGAAGCCAATCTTTGAAGTTTTGTGATGAGTTCTAAAACCTGTTTGGGGCTTTCAATATTCCGTTTGAATAAAATAAAACCTGCCACCGGATAACGGCGCATGAGTTTTTTCACTTCAGGCCCAACGGTGGTGCCGTCAAATCCAACAACGAAATGGGAGGAAATATTTGTCATAACTTGCTGGTCCCCGAGCGGAGTCGAGGGGTCGAAGCGCACCGTCCCTTCGACTCCGCTCAGGGACCACCTTAGGAACCAAAGTGAGCCTGCATCCCTATTACGAAAACCGGTCCCTTAAATAATCTCCCCACAAATTAAATGTGAGGATGGTAATCATGACAGCCAAACCCGGAAACAAGGCCACATGCGGGGCCACAAGCAAAAGGCTTGTTCCGGCATCGAGCATTTTGCCCCAACTTGGAATAGAGGGCGGCAAACCCAACCCCAAAAAACTCAAACCCGACTCGGTTAAAATGACCCCCGCCATGCCAAAAGAGGCTTGCACCATCACCGGGCCGAAAATATTGGGCAGAATATGTTTAAAAAACAGACGAGGACGTTTTACTCCCAAACTGAGCGAGGCTTCCACAAATTCTTTTTGCTTTAAAGACAAAACTTGGGAACGCACCACACGCGCATACCCCACCCACCCCACAAAGCACAAGAGCCAAAGCAGATTTAAAAACCCCGGGGGAATAAAAGCCGCCACGGCAATGGCCAAGAGAGTCCCCGGAAAAGCCTGAAAAATATCACTGACCACAATAAAAACCTTGTCCACCGTTTTCCCTGAAAACGCACAGAAAAATCCGACGATCAAACCAAAGCCAAGAGAAATGCTTGTCACCAAAATACTCAAGCTTAACGAGACACGGGCCCCATACAAGACACGGCTTAAAATATCACGGCCATTTTCATCGGTCCCCAGCCAGTGCAGGGAAGATGGTGTTTGCAGAATGGAATCCAATTTTATTTCATGGGGATTATAAGAACTAAGCACCGGCCCCAAAAGAGCTGTTACGATCAAAAAAACAATCATCACCGTTAGAAAAGTTTTCATTTCAGTTCGATCCTTGGATCAAGCTTTGTGTACAATAAATCAGCCAACAAATTCACCAACACATAAGTGATGGCAATGACCATGATACACCCTTGCACCACGGCATAATCCCGCTTTGAAATGGCTTCCAACATGAAACTGCCAATCCCCGGCCACGAAAAAACTTTTTCCGTAATGACCGCACCGGCAAGCAGTGTCCCCAATTGCAGCGCCAAAATGGCCACAACCGGAAGTAGCGCCGTACGCAGGCCGTGTTTGATGAGCACAATCCCCCCACTTAAGCCCTTGGCCCTGGCCGTGCGCAAATAATCCCGGGAGAGCACTTCGATCATCGAAGCTCGCGTCATGCGGGTTAGAAGCGCCGCCATGGCCAAACCCAAAGTGAGGCTGGGAAGGACAAAGGAACCGGGAAGGTCGCGCCCGGATACAGGAAGCCAGTCTAATTTGATGGCAAAAAGAAGAACCAAGAGCGGCCCCAGATAAAACGTGGGAATCGAAATGCCCATCACTGAAAAAACAGCCATGACGCGATCAATGAATTTTCCTTTTTTGATGGAGCAAAAAACCCCCAACGGGATGGCAAATACCAAGGCCCACAAAATGGCCGTGCCCGCCAAAAAAAGCGTGGCCGGATAGCGCTGCCAAATAAGTTGTTCAACCGACTGGCTTGAAAAATAGGATTTCCCCAAACGGCCCTGGGCCAATTGGGTTAAAAAATAAAAATACTGTTGGGGCAATGGATCATCAAAATGCTGCTGTGAGACCAATGCCTGCCTTTCTGTTTGAAGGGCATTTTCCCCCAAAATAAAATCAACCGGATCCCCGGGGATGAGGCGCAAAAGGAAAAATACAAGGGTCGCCACGGCAAAAAGGACGGGGAAAAAAAGAAGGATGCGTTTAAAGAGGTATGTGAGCATGGATCAATCACGAAGAGTAAACTGATTTGAAAGCAGGTTCAAGGATTTCGTCAGGTTTGCCTTGTCTTGGGGTTTCCGATGAATTAAGCTTAAAAAAATGGAAAACAGTAAAAAATATTGGGAAGGCCTTCAAAAGGCCTTGACAGAGTTCCCCCCGGCTTTTCCCCAAACACCGCAAGAATTTGTTCAATTCATCGATTCGGGATATTCTTTCATGCTTTCCACGGGGAAAAAAATTTCCATTAAAAGTTCTGCAGAAAAATTTTACACCAAATGGCTCAAAATTCAAAAACACCGCCGCAAGCGGGTGAAAGCTTAAAAAATTTAACCCGATTTTTCAAAAGGGAGAAAATCGACTTTTGTCTGATTGGGGGTTTCGCCCTTGGATTTTATGGCTTGGGCCGATTCACCAAAGACATTGATTTTAAAATTGCCGTCCGCCCCCAACATTGGCCCCATCTCAAAGAAAAATTCCTTCAAACTAAAGAAGTTTCGGATTTGAAAATCCATTATATTTCCGACCCAAAAGTTCCGGACTTGATTCGTTATCAATGGAATCGATACCCGATTGATTTATTGGTGGCCAATACAGATTACCAGATAGAAGTGATCAAGAGAGCCAAGAAATTTGTTTTTGAAGATCATTCAATGAAAGTAGCTTCTCCAGAAGACCTGATTATCTTGAAACTCATTGCCCACCGAGCCCAAGACTTAGTCGACATCCAGACAATTATGGAAAACATCCAGCCTTTAAATCGACGTTACATTTCGAAATGGGTTAAAATTTGGGAAGTGGAGAAAATATGGGCTAATTTCCCCTCAAGAAAAAAGAAAAACCGGTCTGAAAAGAATATCAGGAAATAATCGTTATCGTCCTAAGCGCATCGAACTAAACTTATTCATCCCACGCATCAAAGAAAAAAATCTATCATCTCCCCACCCGCATCGCACCAAAACGATTGAGGCCGGAAATGGGAAAGGACCGCGGCGCTCGAAAGCCAACCAATGGTCTTCCCCTAAAATTTGCCCGACTAAATTTTGCAAGGCCAGTTGGAGGCGGTCTCATTGTGGATTGCTTACTTTCGGTCTTTTCTCCTATTGCCCGTGCATGAACAAAAATAGGATCGCCTGTCAGAATACTTTTCGAATCTACTCTTCGAATTCTAAACGGGGTTCTTTTTTCCTCTGCATTACGGGGTTGTTCTTCTATATTTTTCGCTATTTTTGGACTTTCAGTAAAAGTTGAGCTGCGCTTTACCAAGCGATACCTTCCGCGTTCCTGCTTGAATTCAAGAAAAACATTTTCTGACAATGTCATTATTTCCAAAGTGTCAAAGAGAGGAAGTGGATTAAATGTGTGATTTATTAAACGCGTGACATCATCATCGGTAACATTTGTCAAACCTTGGGCCATGGCATCCCCAAAAGTCACCTCACATGTATTTCCGCTAACAACGACAGAAAAAGCATGTTGGATGGCATCGTTATTTAGGTGCCGGGCCAAGCGATCCAATCGCATCATAACTTCCCGATTCAGGCGTCTATTTGATAAAGAAAAATTATGAAGAGGTTCGATTTGGGAGATGACAGCGTTTGCTTCAATTTGCTTTTTCAAAGAAGCTCTGTCAGCGTCATCAACTATTTCAAAACGGTGCAACTTGAAATCATGCTTGGGGCTTAACCCATAAGATTTGCTTTTTAATGTTTGGAAAAGAGTTAAGGCATCCTCACCTCGGGCATCTTGTCTTTCATAGGAAGATCGGCTTATAAATTTATCTTGGGCACTCAAATCCCCGTCGCTTGAATAGAATTCAAGCGTCTGAATGGGATTGTATACTTCGGTGCAAAACAGTGTGCTAAAAAGTTCATTGAAACTTTGGTCCCAATCTTCTGCAAGCCGCCATTTTTCTCCTTCTGGTTTTCTTAAAACGATCTGGGCCAGATTAGTTCGGCGATGATATCGAATTTGAATATCTTTAAGGCTTAAAGGCCTAATTTCACCTCGTTCATTTTCCCAACGCAAACTTTGTAGAACCATTTGAGCTAAAGCCAATTCAATGGTCCTGTCATTCATATTCAAAACAAAGCCCTGCCAAAGGGAATCGTTTTCCCCTAGTGGCAATCCTCCTTGTTCCTTGGCCATATCATCCATGGAGCGTGCTTGCGCCGCGCTTATGTGAGAGTAAGGGATATCTTTTGATCTTAATCCTTCCAGCCTAAATCTCATAAAATCCCGGTTGGAATCCCCGCGCATATCGGCAAAAATATCTTCCTTTCCTTGAATTTTAAAATTCACGCTGCGGATATGGGGAAAATGGGCTCGGAAACTTGGAGAAGAAAAAATTTCCAATAATCGAGCCGTAGGAAACGATTTTAGATTGTCAGAAGTTAAAAACCCTTCAGGCAGAGTTATATTCAATGTCTCAAAAGGCAAGTTAGCCGCACCACGCGAAGGACTATAGGTACCCGTTACCGGCACTTCTGCAATAGAGCAGACAAAAGGAAGTTCTCCTCCAAACTGAATATCTAAAAACTCCATTACTGATCGAGCATGGGCCAAAACATGAGCCCAGCGGTTGGTCGCTTCAAACTCGGGCTCCATTTCAGGTTCTGGCACACGTGTTTCAATTTTTTCTGCAATGGGAGCACTTTCTGTATCAGAAGAAACTTGAAAATCGTTCACATCGTGCTTTGGTTTAAGTGAAATGACCATCAGATTTTCTGCTATCTTTAATCTTGTTTGAATCACGAGTTGTAAAAATTCATCCAGGTTCAGAATATTCACCAAGTTCGGAAACTGCACATTGCAACCCGGCAAACTTGATACACTGGCTACAAAGTGTTCGGCGGTGGGATTTGTCAGTGGGATGAATGCCACGCAATGCCATCGGGATTCTATGTTGAAAATGATGAAGGCATCTCCACTAAAAAGTCGTTGCACCAAATCCACAGGATTGTAGGCGGTGTTGTCATAACCTATCACTGGCCATGATGCGTTTCTTAAAACATCCCTTGTCTTAAAAATATTGTAGGGGTCATCTCCCTTATCGCGCATGATCTGATCCACACAATGTTCCAAGCCAGCTGTAGCATGAGGGCCTCTTAGAAAAAGCACCCCATTAAGATAGACCAAAACCGAGCAGGTGAGACCCCTTTGAACAAAGGGGAATGGTTGTGAAGACAAGTCAACACCTTGCCCCCTTTGAGCCAGTGCAAGCATTTGAGCCCTCACAGCTTCCAAGATTTCATTTCTCTGAGAGCCTTGGATCAATTGCATAAATTGCTGTACAGGCATGCCCAAGAAATTGAGCTCATCATGTTTGAGTGAAGGAGATGGACTTGCCATATCGATTTCCTCAAACTCTAATTTTTCATCATCTGCCGTGGTGAGTGCAGGCTTTGGTTTTGGGGTATCTACAGGGACTTCTTTGACTCTGGTTGTGTGCCCAAATTCAGGTGATGGATTGATTTCAACAGGAACCCAGCGATCGCTTTTGCGTTCAAAGCTCATGAAAGGCTCGAGCGTCTTTGCATCCGCAATCACCAATTTTGAAAAGTGTGAGAGTTCAGGCATTAAATTCCATTGACGGAGTACCGCTTCCAAGTTTGCAAACTCAAGGCCGTCGCCTGTTGGGAAAACAACAACACGAATAACCAAAGTGTCATCTTTTTCAGTGTAAAAAGGATTCGTCATTTCTAACCGACTTAGGAAGGTCCCACCTCGAGTTCGGGGAAAGGCGTTGGAAGGGAAAAAATTTTCAAGAACTGAATGGGGGACAAGGCTCACACGCTCCCATCGAAGAGGGTCACTCACATCATCGGGATTGTCTTTGCGTTCATAGGCGTCGTAACTAAAATCGCCTATTTGAAAAACAACTCTCCGTACATCGGGGGGCAATTGATTTGTAATCAACCCCATAAAAATTTCGGGAGAAACCCTAGGAGCCTGTCGGGGAAACATTTTTAGTAATTCATGAT
>MGPH01000066.1 GCA_001797365.1 Deltaproteobacteria bacterium GWA2_45_12 | reverse complement strand
CGGGGGGAGTGCCTATAGCTCGAAAAACTGACATATCCCACTCCCGGCATGACGACCCCGGGGACATAATAACCCGCCGTGATGTTCCAGCCACCATAACCAAGGCCTGAAAAGCCGGTGAGAAAAAACACAAAAAACAGGATTAAAAAATATTTTTTCATGCAAGTGGGTTATCGACCAAGCCATCGAAAAGTTGCCTCTATTTCGAAAATAGGGCACACTTATGGCCATGAAAAAAATCATCCTTTTTCTGGCTCTTTTTGGTTTTAGTTTAAACACCTTGGCCGATGAAGTCACCCATCAGCTTGGCAATTCAGGCTATGCCATTCGTGAAGCCATGCAGGCCGGGGCACCACGTAAGAGTCCGGCTTCTTATTTCAAGGCTTTAAATCTTCAAAATCAGGCCAAAAAAGCCTTTAGTAACGAAAATTTGGAGATGGCTATTCAAGTTTCAAAAGAGGCGGAGGCAGAGGCCAAATTGGCATTAAAAAAATCTTTATAAATACATTTTCACCTCCCTTGCCCCGCGCAGCGGGATTCCGGTACGCGGAAAGGGGAGGGGGTTAGGGGGCGGGTGATCCCGGGGCCACCCTCTCCCTAACCCTCCCCCCTCAAGGGGGAGGGGATATAAATAATAATGAATCGCATTGGCATTATCTGGGATGAGCGTTACCTAAAACACGAAACAGGAGAGTCCCACCCTGAATCCCCCGCACGTCTTTTGGCGATCAAAGAAATTCTGGATAAAGATTCAACACTGGTGCGCCTGAAACCCCGCATGGCAAGCGTTGAAGAGATTGCCTGGGTACATAATCCAGATCTGATTGCCCAGGTTGAAAAAACACGGAGCATGGCCCATGCCTATTTTGATTTGGATACCCCCGTTTCTAGCGGTTCTGCCGATGCCGCTTTTTTAGCGGCAGGCGGGGTGCTGAGTGCCGTCCAATCTGTTGACAAGGGAGAGGTGGACGGGGCATTTGCTTTCCCGCGGCCTCCTGGGCATCACGCTGAGGCAGCCCATGCCATGGGTTTTTGCCTTTTTAACAATATCGCCATTGCCGCCGAATTTTTATTGAAACAAAGCCACAAAACAAAAGTGGCCATTGTGGATATTGATGTCCATCACGGCAATGGAACCCAGCATGCCTTTGAGGAAAGAAGCGATGTTTTTTTTACTTCCATTCATCGTTTTCCCTTTTATCCGGGGACGGGTTCTGCCAGTGAAAGGGGAAGGGGCAAGGGGGTAGGGTTTACCTTAAATGTTCCCATGCCGGCTTATTCAGACGATGCCGACTATGAACGCGAGTTTGAAAATAAAATAATCCCTGCCGTCTTGAATTACAAACCTGATTTTATTTTGGTGTCAGCGGGATTTGATGCGCATATCCGCGATCCGTTAGGGGGGATGAAAATCACCAAAACAGGTTTTTTCAGCATGGCCCGGCATTTGGTAAAAACGGCAAAGAAAGTCTGTGACGGTAAAATCGTCTTTGTCTTGGAAGGGGGTTATGATAAAAAGGGCCTTCAGGAAGGAACCGAAGCTGTTTTGGAAAACTTGTAAGGGCGGTTCATGAACCGCCCCTACGGGATATATATATTATGAAAAAAAAATATTTCATTCTTGCGCTTGCCTCTCTTTTCTCTTTAACCACAAACCTACAAGGAGCCCCCATGACCCAATTTTCAGAACCCGTTGCCCCCATGAAGTTTGAAGCGGGGAAAAAATATACAGCTATTCTTCATACCTCCAAGGGGGACATCACTTGCGAGCTTTATCCCGACAAGGCGCCAGTTTCCGTCACCAATTTTGTCCAGCTATCAAAGGGCGGTTTTTATAATAATCTTACTTTTCATCGTGTCGTTCCCAATTTTGTGATTCAAGGCGGAGACCCCAAGGGCAATGGAAGTGGAGGGCCTGGGTATACAGTCAAAGCGGAAATAGGCCTTCCCCATATAAAAGGGGCTTTGGCCTGGGCTCGCTTGGGCGACCAGGTAAACCCTGAAAAGCGATCGAGCGGTTCCCAGTTTTACATTACCTTGGAGGCAACTCCGTTTTTGGATGGGGAATATACTGTTTTCGGACAAACGACGGCTGGAATGGAAGTTGTTCAAGAAATTTTGCAGGGCGATATTATCAAGAGCGTGGATATTTTGGTACGGTAGGGGCGGGTCACGATTTGTAAGGGCAATTCACGAATTGCCCGTGTAAGTAATGATCGTATCCTTCTTCTCCGATTCAAGAGGATCAGGGTAATCAATATTATAATGAAGTCCGCGTGATTCCTTCCGCTTGAGGGCCGACGCAATAATAAGTTCGGCCATGCAGGCTAGGTTTCGTAATTCAATTAAATTAGAAGTCACCTTAAAGCTCCAATAATAATCCATGATTTCTTCCTGTAAGAGCGCCATTCTTTTCTGAGCCAAAGTCAGTCGTTTGTTTGATCGGACAATCCCCACATAATTCCACATGAGCCTTCGTATTTCATCCCAGTTTTGGGTGATAAGAATTTCCTCCTTATTCTCTTTGGCCTTGCCCGGGTTCCATGGGGGTAAATCCGACAAAATCTTTTCTTTGGTATTTGTGAGAATGTCTTTTGAGGCGTAATCGGCCATGGCTACAGCTTCTAAAAGGGAGTTTGAAGCAAGCCGATTGGCTCCGTGTAAACCAGTGCAAGCCGTTTCTCCAATGGCATAGAGATTTTTAAGGCTGCTTTGCCCCTTTAAATCGGTCAACACGCCACCACAAAAATAATGGGCTGCAGGAACAACGGGGATTGGTTCACGGGTCAGGTCAAAACCAAGTTTGAGACAGGTTGTATAAATGTTAGAAAATCTTTTTTTGATGAATTCACTAGGCTTGTGCGAAATGTCTAAATAAATAAAATCATCCCCGCTTTTTTTCATTTCAAAATCGATGGCACGGGCCACAATATCGCGAGGGGCTAGTTCTTTTAAGGGATGGTGTCTTTCCATGAACGAGGAACCATCTTTAAGCTTTAGTTGGGCCCCTTCTCCACGAAGGGCTTCTGAAATAAGAAAGTTTTTGGGGCCAAGGCTGGGGGTATATAAACAAGTGGGATGAAATTGGACAAATTCGAGATTGGCCAAGGTGGCTCCGGCGCGATAGGCCATGGCCATGCCATCGCCTGTGGCAACATCGGGATTGCTCGTATAAAGATAAACCTTTCCGGCCCCCCCACTGGCCAGGATTGTTTTTTTAGCCACGATTGTCTTGATGATATTTTCTTTGATGGAAAGAACATAAACCCCAAGACACTCATTAGACGGGGTTTCTGCAAGTTTTTTTGAGGTGATCAAATCGATGGCAATATGATGTTCTAAAATTTGGATGCGGGAAGATTTTTTAACCTGCTCCAGCAAGACTGATTCAAGTTCATTGCCTGTAAGATCCCCCGCGTGTAAAACACGCCGCCTGGAATGCCCCCCTTCACGACCCAAATCAAATTTCTGGTTCTCTCTGCGGGCAAAAGAGACGCCCCAATTGACAAGCTCATCAACAAGGCGGGGACCGTCACAGACAATCTGATGAACGACATTTTCGTGGCACAGGCCGGCTCCTGCAGTTAATGTATCGCTTATGTGCGACTGGAAATCATCATTGGAAGCCATGACAGAAGCAATACCCCCCTGGGCATACCGTGTATTGGCTTCCATGGCCTCTTTTTTGGTGACAATGGTGACATCAAAATCTTTGGCCAGCTTTAGAGCGCAGCTTAATCCCGCAATGCCACTGCCGATGATGAGGATATCTGTTTTCAAGAGAGAGGAGTCAGGAGTCAGGAGTCAGAAGTCAGAATAAAAACCTACCGACTACTGACTACCCAAAATTCCATAGACATTAGGAACATCATTGTTTAACCTCAACAAGTACTCTTTATTTAATTCCCATGGCAACTCAAAAACAAAAAATTTTTAATGTTCCAAATATCCTGACTCTGGGGCGTATTGCCACGATTCCCATTATTATGGGGCTCTTATTTTTGCAAATGGGGCAGAATACGTTTGAATTTAACAAAACGGTCGCCCTTGTTTCAGCCATTCTTTTCATTCTGGCCGGCATTTCAGACTTGGTGGATGGGGCCTATGCCCGCAAATATGGGCAAGTCAGCCTGATGGGAAAGTTTTTTGATCCCATGGCGGATAAGCTGATTCATTTAAGTGTCATGATATTACTTATTCCTCTCGGCCGTTTTCCTGCCTGGCTTGCCATTCTTCATTTATTCCGGGAGATTTTTGTTTCGGGCATGCGTTCAGTGGCCGCAGGTGAAGGGCTTATTATTTCGGCCTCAAAAATGGCCAAGAAAAAAACCGCCTGGCTCAATGTGGGCTTGGCCGCACTGCTTGTCCATTACGATATTCTGGGAGTCAGCGCCTACAGCTTTGGCTGGGTATGCACGGCTGTGGGCACCTTTTATAGTATTCTTTCAGGAGTTGAATACGGCATTTTGTTTTTTAAGGAAATGAAAAAGAAATAAGCAACGTCATTCCCGCCACGCTTGCCCTCGAGTGCTTTTGTCGAGGGTGATCCCGCAAAGCGGGATACTAAGGGCGGGAATCAAATACTGGATCCCCGCTATAAGAATCCGCCGTATACGGCGGATAGCGGGGCGGGGATGACGTCTTCAATCCAATGATCCAAATTTTCATCAAACGTTTAAGTCAAATCAAGCCCGAATTACCCCTTCCTTTCTATCAAACAAGCGGCTCCGCAGGCATGGATTTGATGGCCGACATCAAAGACACTGTCATTTTAGAACCCGGTCAGCGCAAACTTGTTCCTACGGGGCTGGCTTTTTCAATTCCTGTGGGTTTTGAAGTTCAAATCCGTCCTCGCAGTGGCTTGGCTATTAAAAAAGGAATCACTCTCCTTAACACACCTGGCACGATCGATTCCGACTACCGTGGCGAAGTTCAAATTATTCTCGTAAATTTAGGGCAGGACACCGTCCGCATTGAACGTGGCGAGCGCATTGCCCAGATGATTGTTGCCCCTATTGTGCAGGCAAATCTCAAAGAAGTGGATGACCTTGACTCGACGACACGCGGTGCGGGTGGTTTTGGAAGTACGGGGGGATGACCCCGTAGGGGCGCAATGAATTGCGCCCGCAATTTTTGAAGATCATGGGCGCAATGAATTGCGCCCCTACACATTTCTTACCCCACATTCCCATTGAATTCTCTTTTTACTTACATTAGTAAGCTTCTTCATGAAAATTCTTGTCATTGGTTCAGGCGCTAGAGAGCATGCTCTTGTCTGGAAAATATCCCAAAGTCCCCTTGTAAAAAAAATTTTCTGTGCTCCCGGTAATGTGGGCATAAGCAAACTTGCCGAATGTGTGGACTTATCCGCTGACAATATCAAAGGACTGCTTGGATGGGCCTTAAAAGAAAAAATAGATTTAACTGTTGTGGGACCAGAGTCGCCTTTATCCCTTGGCATTGTTGATGAATTTGAACGCGCCGGCCTTGCTATTTTTGGCCCACGTAAAAACGCTGCCATTCTTGAAGCTTCAAAATGCTTCACCAAAGAATTTTGTACGCAGTACGATATTCCTACTGCCCCTTATACTTTTTTCTATAACGCAACCGATGCCAAAGCTGTTTTGGAAAACAGAAAAGATTATCCTGTGGTCATTAAAGCGGACGGTTTGGCTCAAGGAAAAGGGGTGATTATTGCCCACAACAAAAAAGAAGCTTTTAAGGCCGTCGATTCCATGTTGGTGCATGAAAAGTTTGGGGAAGCCGGCAAAAAAATTATCGTGGAAGATTTTATGCCGGGAGAAGAGGCCACCTTTTTGGCTTTGGTTGATGGGTTGCATTTTCTCCCCTTTGAATCATCCCAGGATCACAAGCGTATCTTTGATGATGACAAGGGGCCCAACACAGGGGGAATGGGTGCGTATAGCCCGGCTTCCCTTGTAACCCCGGCCGTTTATAAAAAAGTGGTTGATCAAATCATTAAACCCCTGCTTCATGGAATGAATCAGGAAGGGCGTCCTTACAAGGGAATTTTGTATGCTGGATTGATGATCAATAAAGGCGAACCCCGCCTTGTCGAATTTAACTGCCGCTTGGGCGATCCGGAAGCCGAAGTCGTGTTGTTCCGGTTAAAAACCGATTTGGTTCCCTTGATGTTGGCCGCCATTGAATCAAGACTTGAAAATGAGAAAATAGAATTTACACCTCATCCGGCTGCTTGTGTTGTTCTGACATCCAAAGGATACCCTGGTGAATACGAAAAAGGGAAAACCATTACGGGGCTTGATGAAGAGATGGAACAAACCTACGTATTTCATGCAGGGACAAGAAAAGATGGTAACAAGATAACCACAAGTGGGGGACGTGTTTTAGCCGTCACTGCCCAAGGAAAAAACCTTCAAGCAGCGTTAGACAAAGCCTACAAACGTGTGAAACAAATAAAGTTTGAAGGAATGCATTACCGGAAGGATATTGGTAAAAGAGGGTTGTAGGGGATTAACTCCCCCTCGCCCCCTCTTAAACTAAGAGGGGGTTGGGGGGCGTTATTCAAATTGAAAGGAAAAATATGACCATACAAGTTGGCATTGTGATGGGAAGTGAATCCGATCTTCCCACGATGGGAGAATCAAAAAAAGTTTTGGCTGAATTTGGTGTCGAATCTGAAATAAAAATTTTATCAGCTCATCGCACTCCTAAACTGGCCCAGGAATATGCTCAAACAGCCATAAGTCGCGGCTTGCAGGTCATTATTGCCGGTGCCGGAATGGCCAACCATTTGGCAGGCTCCATGGCAGCCCATACCCTACTTCCTGTGATAGGAGTCCCTGTAGATGGGTCCGCTTTAAATGGACTGGACGCGCTTCTCTCCACAGTGCAAATGCCGCCGGGTATTCCCGTGGCTTGTGTGGCTGTGGGGAAGGCCGGGGCCAAAAATGCCGGGTATTTGGCGGCACACATCCTTGCTTTAAAAGATGAAAAAATCAGAAAAAAATTGGAAGAATACCGCAAAAAAACAGAAGCCTCGATTGTCGAAAAAAATAAAAAGCTGTAGGGGCGTATCGCCATACGCCCTTTTATCTCTCGATCAAGCCGCCCGCCTTATCAAAAAAGGCGGTGTGGTCGCTTATCCCACGGAAACTTTTTATGGGCTTGGGGCCGATCCCAAAAACAAAAAAGCACTTGGGAGAATTTACCGTATTAAAGGGCGCGAAAAAGGAAAACCCGTTTCAATCATTATTTCTTCCTTGAAGGAACTGCAAAATTGGGTAGAACAGCCAGGATCTTCTTTAAGAAAACTTATAAAAAGCGTGTGGCCGGGAAGAGTTACTTTTATTTTTAAGGCCAAAAAGAATGTGAACTCCATTCTTACGGCCAAAACGGGAACCATTGGCATTCGCATTCCTCCCCATTTAAAGGCAAGGCAATTAGCCCAAAAAGTGGGCGGAGCGATTACGGCCACCAGTGCCAATTTGTCGGGATTGCCTTCATGTTTCAGCGCCAAAGAAGTGTGGGGGCAGATGGGCGATAAGATTGATGGAATAGTAAGAGGAAGATCGTGCAAGCCATCAAAGGGTTCCACAATTGTGGATGTATCGCATATTGCTGTAGGGGCGCCGCTCCAGCCTGAGGCTGGTCCGCCTCTGGAGGATGCTGCGCCCCTACTCATACGCCAGGGTGATGTTCCGTTCAAAGCTCTCGTTCCCACGCTCCAGCGTGGGAACGTATGACTCCCGACGCTCCAGCGTCTAATACAAAGATGTTCCCACGCTGGAGCGTGGGAACAAGCAAACAAGCAAAACGGAGATGGATGTAAATAAATCGGGAACGGGAACAAATCCCCCTTAATTCCCCTTTTTTTCAGCCAAAGGACTGATCCGTCCTTCGGCGGAAAAGGGGGACAGAAAACTGGAGATCATTATGACCAATAACCCCAAATTACTCCCCTTTAAAGGGCTTCGTTACAATGCCAACAAGGTTTCTAATCTAGCTGATGTGGTCACACCGCCTTATGATGTGATCAATCCTGAAATGCAAAATGAATTTTATGAAAGGCATCCTTACAATTTTGTCAAAATCGATTTGAACAAAGAGCCCGGCGATAAGCGTTATGAAGAAGCCGGAAAACTTTTCAAGCAATGGATTGATGCAGGAATTTTGGTTCAGGATGAGAAACCGGCGTTTTATTTTCACCACCAAATATTCAAGCTTTCCGATGGGCATGAAATTACACGAAAGGGTTTCTTTGGTGTGCGCCGTATTGAAGATTTTTCTGAAGGGGGCATTAAACCCCATGAAAAAACCCTGGAAGGGCCCAAGGCTGATCGTTTAAAACTGATGCGAGCTACACAGACCCAGCTTTCGCCCGTTTTTTCACTTTATTCCGATCCCCAAAAAAATATCGATGCGCTTGTTGGTAAAATAAAATCGGAAAAACCCCTGATTGATTTTGTCACTGTTGAAGGGGAGAGGCATCAGTTGTGGAAAGCAGAAGAACCATCTGTTTGCACCAAAATTAATTCTTTTTTAGGGGAGCAACCCCTGTTTATTGCCGATGGTCATCACCGTTACGAAACCTCCCTTAATTATCGCAACGAGTGTCGACAAAAAAATCCCGGTGCCGTTAATTTGGAACCATTTAACTATGGCATCATGTATTTTTCAAACATGAGTGATGAAGGGTTGATCATTCTTCCCATCCACAGGGCGCTTCACAGCATCAAGAATTTTAAGTTTGAAGCCCTGTTGGAAAAACTTCGTCCATACTTTGAAATCACACCCTTGGGAGAAACCAATCCTCAAAAAATTGTTGAAAAATTGGCTGAGGCAGGGAAACAGGCCCATGCCTTTGTTCTTTTAACTAAAGATTCTAAGCAATCTTGCATCATCTCCCTAAAACGTCAGGATTGGATTTCTTCTTTGGTAGCTAAAACCGTTTCGGAATCCCTACGCCCCTTGGATGTGACTGTTTTACACCGCCTTGTGTTTGAAGAAATCTTGGGCATTTCCCAAACAGCCCAGGCGAATCAGGAAAACATCATTTATTGGAAGGATACGAAAAAGGCGATCAACGAAACCCAGAAGGGGGCCTGCGAAATCACTTTTCTCCTAAACCCCACACGCATCCAAGACATGGAGCGCGTGGCTATGGCCGGTGAAAAAATGCCCCAAAAATCGACTTATTTTTACCCAAAAATTCTTTCGGGCTTGGTGATGCATCCGTTGTGGGTTTAAAGCCAGGATTGAAAGATTTTTTTAAGGGAACGACTAATGTTGATTGAATCGTTTGAGGAAAGAGTGCCTATTTTCTTGACGATGATTTCGTGTTCTATAGTGACCAGTTTTCCAAGCCTGACTTTGGAAGGGTAAAGAAGCCCCGATTTTTCCCAATCTTCAAGCAGAGTATCCCCCTCAATAAATCCACTATCAATTTGGCTTGTAACCATGGCTACTGGATAAAGCCTCCTTTTTTTATCAAAAACGATATTCGCCAAAACCAGAACAGGCCGTAATTTTTTTGTTTTAAGATCGCTAAAGGGGAAAGGAGCCAAAACAATATCGCCGGGATTATAATTTGTCATATTCGGCGTCCTTGGGGTTGTCCCATTCCTCAAAGGTTTTTTCTGCTAATTTCAATAGGGCCTTGTTTTCTTTTTTGTTTGAAAAATAGCTTTTTAAGGCATCGACAACAACTTCCCGGAGGGATTTGTGTTGTGATACAGCTTCAAGCTGGACAAGCTGAATAAGGGCAGGGTCTTTTAAATCAAGAGTGATTCGGGTATTCATAGGGTAAGCCATATAAACATATTCATGCTTTTATGTCAAAGCACATTATCACCTAAAATTTTAATGAATAATTCCTTGCTTTCATATTCTTCTTTCCTATGATCTCTCCTTCATCAAAGGAGATACCTTATGGATTTTTTTCAATTTTCCATTCCCACTAAAATCGTTTTTCAGGCGGGGCTGGCCAAGGATTTTTCAGCAGAGCTCGACCGCATTCCCATTTCCAAATATTTTATTGTCACTGACAAAGTGCTGACCGATTTAAAAATCATCGACCCCATCCTTGAAGGTATTAAAAAATCCGGGCGTGAAATCGCAGGTGTCTTTAATGAAGTTCCCCCTGATTCTGGCATTACAGTCATCGAACATGTCGCCCAAATAGCCAAGGAAAGCGAGGCGGAAGGCTTCATCGCCATCGGTGGGGGAAGTGTTTTGGATACGGCCAAAGGCGCTAATATTCTTTTCACACTTGGGGGGGATTTGGTTAATGACTATTCAGGGGCTCAAACCATTGGGGAAGAATTATCTCCTTTAATTGCCATCCCTACCACAGCAGGCACGGGAAGTGAAGTTACTGAGGCCATTGTGGTATTAGATGAGGCCAGTCAAACCAAAATGAGTTTTGTTGATGCTCATTTACTTCCCACCTTGGCCATCCTTGATCCTGAATTGACCCTTGGCCTTCCTCCCAAGATAACAGCGGCCACTGCCATGGATGCCTTAACCCATGCCATTGAAGCTGTGATGAGTGTGCAACGCGGGCCTTTTTCAGATGCGCTGGCTTTCAAGGCAGTTTCCCTCATTGCTCAAAATATTGTGCCTGCCACTCGCGATGGTTCCAATCTTGAGTCACGCAGCGCCCTTTTGGTGGCTTCCAATTTGGCTGGCATTGCCTTTAACCACGCCATGGTTGGCGTTGTGCATGCCGTGGCACACACTATAGGAGCCATGTTTCATGTCCATCATGGCACAGCTAACAGCCTCTTTTTACCTTACGGCATGGAATATAATTTGGAAGAACGAAGAGCCGAAATAGCAAGTCTTGCCCCTGCGCTGGGTGTGAAAACCGCTGAGGAATGTATTCAAAAAATCAAAGATTTGAAAAATGAATTAAAGAAATTGTGTGGTTTACCCACCAATCTTAAAGAAGCCGGCATCCCTGAAAATAAACTTACCGATATCGCCGCCAAAGCCCCCGATGATGGCGCCAGCTTTTATAACCCCCGCCCGTTAGATAGCGAAAGCCTTCTGCCTTTTATTAAAAAGGCTTATCGGGGAGAATGATGCGACGCGTTAGTATTTTTCCCCCTTGAAAAAAGGGGGACGAATACAGGGGATTACTTCCATCAAACATAATCAGTAAATTGAGATATCGACAGTAGAAAAATTAAATTAAAATTTCCGCAACTAATCCTTAGAAGATCCGATAAATAAACCAAGGAGTCTATTTATGGCTGTCACGCAATCCAATCCAACCTCTCACTTTAACGAAGTTGCATACACCTGTAAGGATGAACAACAAGGGACCAACGCTCAACGCCGCGTTTGTGAATCAATGGGAGATGGTCATGTCAAATTTATCTGCGAATCTCCCATGACAGAATCATATACCTGCAATGTCCGTGATTCGGGGCGTACTTATAAAAGATTTCGTGTCGATGGGTCAGAAGGACGCCTGGCTAGAAATATAAATGACTATAGAAAAGAAAAAGCAGAATTAGAGAAAATAAAAAATGACCCCGTTTTAAGAGCAAAGGTCATTATCGAACGTGAGCGTAACCCTGGCGCAAAAACCGTTACTATTGTTACCGATGAAGGTGGAGATGCTTTTCCTTTAATTCCCCTTGTTTCATGTGCTGATCCCGTTAAAAAAGAAGATGTTGATGTAACAGCCATAGACGGAGATGCAGATGCCACTGTTAATGTGGGAGATGGCGATGCAGTAACCCCTCTCGTGGATGCCAGTGATGGGGGGGATGCAAGTGATGCCGGTGATGCTGCCTCAAGCGATGGCTCGCAAGTTTCTACTGATGGCCCAGCCATTTCTGATGTCCCTGATAATTATATTCCACCCACCAGTGATGCTGATATTTTCTCCGCTGTCGACCAAGGTCTCTCCGGCCCCGTATGTGGGGAACGTCCGCAGGTGAGTGTGGTGCAGCCTGGGTTGGCGCCACGTACAAGGCAACTCAATGACAATACCCAAGTGGTTGCTATCAACTTTGGTTTTCCCGAACAGAGCATAGTGAATATAGATACAGATGGTATTGTAGAAGTTTACTCGGACCTTGTTGCTGATGGTATCTGTGTGAATCGTAGCGATCAAGACAATTATCCTCACTGCCTTATTAACCAAGATGCATATTATGATGGGGGTCACTCTTTTGATTTTAGTGCATTACCGGAAGACGTCGTAGCATCCTATGTTCTTGTTGTGTGGTCTTGCGAGGCTGACCGCCAAGCTCATGATCTTTCTAGGGCAAGTATTATCTACATGGATGTAGATTATGCTTAATGAATTATGAAAAAAATCATCCTCATTTCTTTTTTGTTTCTGATGGGAAACTTTAATTTGTCTTCATGGGCTGATGAGAATTTTAATCCTAATACCATCTCTGATGGTGCCCAGTTTTTTTTCAGTGGAGAAAACCCTGCCGTGGCTTATCTTTGTACCACAGAAGATGTGACACTCAAATTTCAAAAACTGGAAAGAGTGCCGGGTCGAGGTAAAGTTCAGGTAGATGATGGTGAAACCACCATTCAAGTTGGACAGGAAATTCCGTTGCAAACTATGGAGGAAAGTGGTTTTGATGTATTCAATAAGAATATTTTCGTTTCGGTATCCATGTCAGATAATGTCCAGTTTTGTGACACTGAGGATGGAACTTGCAAAACACTTTCAACTATTACAGGCAGTGGCAGCTTTACTCCCTATATTATTTTTGAACCTAGTGGTACTGTTGAAAATCCCTGCATTCAAGGACAAACGGTTTTTCAAACTTATCAATTCAGAAATATCCCCAATTCCGAATTCAGCCTGCAAGTCACTCAAATTGTGGCGGCTGATCCGGGAATAGATCCGCCCCTAGAAGATAAGGGATCAGGTGGTTCTAGCGGGGGAGGGTGTTCGCTTAAAGCCAATTCTTCTTACAGCCCTGTCAGCTTCCTTGTTTTGTTGGGAATGTTTCTTGGATTACGTTTTGTAAAAAAGTTCTACAAATCAGCAATATGAATCTAAGAAGTCCCTAACCAGCCGCACAGCGGCGGTGAGGGGGAGGCTCCATCCCCGCGGCGCGGGGTTGGAGGAAGGCTCCATGAGCCGCTGCCAGTGGCAGATAAAGGCGAGTGGAGAGCATACGCGAGCCCCTATAATTGATCTATAATCTTCTGCAAACTCTCCTTAGCGACAACACCCACTTGCTGTTGAACCATTTTTCCATCCTTAAAGAATAAGAGGGTAGGGATGCCTCGAATGCCGTATTGGGAGGCGATGTTGGGGTTGTCATCCACATTTAATTTGTAAACATTGACCTTGCTGGCATTGGTTTCGGCCAGTTCATCGATAATAGGGGCCAGGGCACGGCAGGGGCCACACCACACAGCCCAAAAATCAACGACGGACGGTTTGCTTGATTTTAAAACTTCGGTTTCAAAATTATCATCGGTTGCTGTTTTGACAAAATCACTGGCCATAAAATCTCCTTTTTTAAAAATAAACCGTAGCCTCCTCAAAAAATCAAGTAGATATTTTTTCTTTGACAACAATCTTTTAAAAATAAATCCTTTTGAGGTTATTACTCTCTCCCTTTATGAGGGGGGAAGGGAGAGTCATTGAGTGGATGTTTTTTTAAATATGCCGAGCTCACCCTCCCCCTGACCCCCTCCCCTCAAGGGAGGGGGATATTAAAGAGACAAAAATCAAATAGATATTTTTCTTTGACAACAATCTTTTAAAAATAAATTATTTTGAGATTATTATTCCCTCCCCCTTGAGGGGGGAGGGTTAGGGAGAGGGTGACGATCGGTGAACAAAAAATTAATGAGATTTGCAAAGAATTTGAGAAAACAGTCAACTGATACAGAAAATTGGCTGTGGAATGCCTTGAGAGCTAAACGATTTGAACAGTTAAAATTTAGAAGGCAACAAATTATCGGAAATTATATTGTTGATTTTGTCTGCTTTAAAAAACGTGTCATCATTGAATGTGATGGTAGCCAGCATTTGGACCAAATTGAAAAAGATCAACAAAGGGATGAGTGGCTGAAAAAAGAAGGATATCAGGTTTTGAGATTTTGGGATTATCAAGTGTTGCAAGATCTGGATATAGTCTTGGAAGTTATCTTTCAAGTATGCCAAGATCACCCTCCCCCTAACCCCCTCCCCTCAAGGGAGGGGGGATATTAAAGAGATAAAGAAATAAGCATATATTTTCCTTTGACAAAAAAGCCTCCAAACCTCTAAGTGTTCCTTCATGCAAACATTTTCTTTTCTGAAGAATCCTTGGGCTCTTCCCCATCTTATTTTCATTTTTACAGGGATGATTATTTTCCTGATCAGTTTTGCTGAAGGAATCATTTATCTCGTTTCAGAATATCGAATCAAAAACAAACGGATTGGGGGATGGTTTGATAAACTTCCGTCGCTGGAAACCATTGAAAGAAACCACAATAAACTTTTAAACATCGGGTTTGTTTTTTTCACGCTGGGAATCATTACCGGGGGAGGGTGGTCCAAATCAGCCACGGGGTATTATGTAAGCAATAATTTTCAGCAGATCGGCTCCTTTGTCCTGTGGATTTTCTTTGCCATTTTTTTAAGACTGAGGGTTTCAAGGGGATGGGTGGGTCACAGGGGCATCTTACTTTCCTGCATCGGTTTTGTGGCGGTCATCATCTTATTAACCTGGGCCCAACAGCATTAAAATTTATGACACTTCTTCTTGTCGGCATGAATCATAAAACGGCCCCCGTTGCTATTAGAGAAAAAATAGCCAAAGAGCCGCGCGCCCTGGAGTTTTTTTTAAATAAAATTAAGAAAGAACTCTCACTTACCGAAATTTTTGGCTTGTCGACCTGTAACCGCTTTGAGATCGTAGCAGTTACTCAGGATGCCTCATCGCCATTAAATGCCTTAAAAACCTTTTTTGCCGCCGAAACCTTGCAAAGCTTACCTGAAATAGAAAAATTTATTTATGTTCATGAAAATACCGAAGCCTACAGACATTTGCTTCGGGTTGCTTCAAGTTTAGATTCCATGGTGTTGGGTGAAAACCAGATTTTGGGCCAGTTTAGAGATGCCTACCAAAGCGCCCTGGATGCGGAAACAACCGGGCCCATCTTAAACAGGCTCCTTCAAAAAACCCTTCAATTTGCCAAAAATGTTCATTCTGAAACCTGCTTGGGAGCAGGCTCTGTTTCGGTAGGGTCGGTGGCTGTAGAATTGGCTGAAAAGATTTTTGATACACTTCAAAACAAAAAAATTCTTCTCATGGGAGCAGGCGAAATAGCCGAACTTGTCTTGGGGGCCTTAAAAGCCAGGGGAGTTCAAAATATCAGCATTACCAACCGCACCTTCGAAAATGCCACCGGACTGGCCAAAAAGTTTGAAGCCAATACCAAATGTTTTGAGGATTGGCCAAGATGGATGGAAGAAAACGATGTAGTCATTACTTCATTGGCGATTTCTTCGGCCCTTATTCAAGAAGAACACATCAAAACCATCATGGGCCAAAGAAAAAATAGGCCCCTGTTCATGATTGATTTGGGGTTGCCCCGCAATATTAGCTCACAGGTTTATTCCACCAATAATGTTTATGTATACAATATTGACGATCTAAAAGAAGTGGTCGACAAAACCCTTTCTGAACGTCTTGCGGTTGCCGAACAAGTCGAGGCGCTTATTGAAAAAGAGACTTCGCAGTTCTGGCATTCTGTGTTAGGCACTCAAGTCACAATTACACTTTTAAAACAGAAATGTGATCAAATTTGTGCTCAAGAACTTGAAAAAACCTTTGGCCGGTTAAAAAACCTGAAAGAAGACGAAAAAGAATCCATCCGAAAAGGAATGGATGCCGTGGTCAGTAAAATTTTGCATGACCCAATTTTAACCCTTAAAAACGAAAGCCTTGAAGCGCAAGGATCGTTGGCCAGTTCATGGCTTAAGAAACTGTTTCGATTGGAGGACTAAATGGCCCAGTACAAACGCCTGCCCAGGAAAAACGTGAAGACAAAACGGGACGAGTTTGTCAGTTTTATCGATCACGCGCTTCATTATTTTGAAAAATACCGAGGCGCTATTATTGGGGGAGTATTGGTCGTTTTGTTGACCTTGGCCAGCTTGTGGGGCGTTAAACAATACCAACAATCAAGCCTTCAGGATTTCAGTGAAAAATTTTATCACCTAAAAAATAATAAGGAACCCAGGGGAAATTTTGAGGAACTTTTAAAGGAATATTCCCTTAAGTCCGAACAAAACCAACTTCATATCGCCCTTTTGCAGGATAAAATTTCTGCTGCAAAATGGGATGAGGCTTTCAATGAAATTGACGCCGCGCTTGGTTCTGTTTCTTCAGATTTTAAAGGGCTTCTGCTTTTGTCAAAAATTTCAATTCTCTGGCAAAAAAATCAGTTGGATGAAGCCTTGGCCACAATCGATAAAGAAAAATTAACAGAAGATGCCTTGGTCAAATTTGAGGCCCAATGGATAAAGGGCCAGCTTCTTGAGGCCACGGGGAAAAAAGAGGAGGCGATTGCCGTCTATGAACAGTTAGTTACCGCTGACGAAAGCCATGTCATCCAAGCCCAAAAAGCCAAAGAACGTCTTCTTTATCTCAAATAGTGATTGGATTCCCGTATTATCCCCCTTTAAAAAAGGGGGGTAGGGGGGATTTGTTTCCGTATCCGTATCGGGGATAAAGGTAAAAGAGAAAAAACAAAAATGATACGGGAACAAATCCCCCTTAGTCCCCCTTTTTTAAAGGGGGATATCATGGGTTCAATAATTCGATGGAAATAAAACAGGAGTTTAAACACATGATGAAACCTTTTTTTTATTTTACAGGAATTCTTTTTCTGCTTTTTATTTTTTCTTCAAATAGTGCCCTGGCGAAAAAAGAGGATGAAGAAAAAGCAAAACCTCCCAAGGGTGCAGGAAAAAACATTGTATCCATTGATTGGACCCGTTCTTTAAAAACCTCCGGATCAAAAAAACGATATTATCCGGACATGGCTTCCCCCGTTTTGGATGACAGCCATCTTTATGTAGGTACCCATGGCGGCCGTTTTTATTCCATCACCAAGGATGGGAAAGAAGCATGGGAAACTAATTTAGGTGGTGCTGTTGCCTCCCAAGCCCACCTCGATGCCCAAACCGTTTATTTGGGAAATAACAAGGGTTTTGTCATTGCTTTAGATAAGGCCACAGGGAAGGAAAAGTGGCGTACCTATGTTGAAAATGAGGTGCTGGCTCAATCCGTAAGCGATGAGAATTTTTTGTATGTCGTTACCACGGGGCGTGATTTGCTGGCCTTAAACAAAAACACGGGCGAAATCCAATGGCAAAAAAATGTCCGTGGTTTCGAGAAAAAAATCACCATGCGCGGAAATGCCTCCCTTGTTTTGCACAATGGAAAAATTTACGCCGGCTTTGCCGATGGGACCTTGGTGGTTGTTTCTGCAGGAAGCGGGAATCTTGTTTGGGACATTAATTTAACCAACGAAAGTGGTGGGTTTAAAGACGTAGATGCCCGTGTCTTTATTGATGGGGCCAATCTTTACTTTGTCAGTTATGCCGGTTTTTTGGCCAAGCTTGATTTGGCCAGTGGACAATTGTTGTGGAAAAAGGAAATTCATTCAGGAAATGAAATTGTTTCAAATGGAAACCTTCTTTTTGTCAGCAATTTTGAAGGAGGTGTTGTGGCCTTTAACAAACAAACGGGAATTCGTGCCTGGGAAATAAGCATGAATGCCGGAAGCCTTTCTTCCCCCTTTATTTTGGGTGATTACGTCCTTGTTGGTTCGCAAAGAGGTCACTTGTTTGTTTTTGAAGCGGCTACGGGCAAAGTAGCCCAAACCCTGCGTGTGGGGGCTTCTTTCTTAAGTGAGGCCGCCACCGAGAAAAATCATGCCTACCTCCTTTCTGGGGCGGGAAAGATCTATTCTTTAACAGTTAGGTAGGGGCGGAACCTCGCCTGCCCGCCTCAGGAGGGTGTTCGCCCGTTATTGGGCAGATATCTCTGGGCGAACACAAGGTTCGCCCGTACAGATGCGCCCTTACAATTCTCTTGCTTCTTCCAAACACTTTGATTAAAAAGCCATGGGAACATGGAAAAAGAGTTCCCCAAAGCTTTAACCTTTGATGACGTTCTCCTCGTCCCAGCGCGAAGCCAAATTCTGCCCAAAGACGCCGATACCAAAACCAAACTCACTCGTAATATTGAACTTTATATCCCCCTTGTTTCATCCGCCATGGATACAGTGACCGAAGCAGGAACAGCCATCAGTATGGCCCGGCATGGCGGCATTGGAATTATCCACAAAAACATGTCGATCCAGAAGCAGGCGCTGGAAGTCATCAAAGTCAAAAAATCAGAATCAGGCATGGTGGTAGATCCACTCACAATCGATCCGGACTCTACCGTAGCGCAGGCTGTGGATCTAATGAAGAAGTACGGTATTTCGGGATTGCCTGTGACGAAGAATAAAAAACTTGTCGGCATTTTGACCAATCGTGATTTGCGCTTTTTAAAAAACATCCGCCAAAAAGTTTCACAAGTGATGACCAAAGACAACCTTGTCACCGTCCATGAAAAAGTCACTCTCGACCAAGCCAAAGAACTTTTACAAAAACACCGTATTGAAAAACTCTTGGTCGTGGATAAGTCCCACAATTTAAAAGGTCTCATCACTGTCAAAGACATTGAAAAGACAATTAAATATCCCAAAGCCGTCAAAGACAGTTTAGGCCGCTTAAGAGTGGGCGCTGCAGTTTCTGTTGGGGAGGAAGGCCTGGAACGCGCCTTGGAGCTGAAGGCCGCGGGCGTTGATCTGGTGGTTGTCGATACAGCCCACGGGCATTCTGAAAAAGTTTTGCAAACAGTGGCCCTCTTAAAGAAAAAAATGGGCAACGTTGATGTTGTCGCCGGAAATATCGTTACCGAGGAAGCCACACGCGATTTGATCGAAGCTGGGGCTGATGCGGTTAAAGTAGGTGTGGGGCCGGGTTCCATTTGCACCACACGCATTGTAAGCGGTGTGGGTGTGCCTCAAATTACCGCCGTTCAAAACTGTGTGAAAGTGGCTGCCAAGGCCAAGGTGCCCATCATCGCCGATGGGGGAATTAAATATTCCGGGGACGTGATCAAGGCGCTGGCTGCCGGAGCGCATACGGTCATGCTTGGTTCGCTCTTGGCAGGCACGGATGAAGCTCCTGGCGAAATCGTCCTTTTCCAAGGACGCAGCTATAAAGTGTACCGTGGTATGGGGTCGCTTGGAGCGATGAAGGAGGGGAGTAAGGACCGTTATTTCCAGTCCGATATCATTGAAGAATCTAAATTCGTTCCTGAAGGTATTGAAGGCCGTGTTCCTTATAAGGGCCCGCTCGAAGGAAGTTTATATCAGCTGGTGGGTGGAATTAAATCTGGGATGGGTTATGTTGGGTGTTCAACGATTGAAGAAGTTCACAAAAAAGCCCAGTTTGTCCAAATTACTCCTTCGGGCTTGCGCGAATCGCATGTGCATGATGTCATCATCACCAAAGAAGCCCCTAATTACAATGTTGGGTAATGTAAATGGCCCCTTCGACTCCGCTCAGGGACCGAATTTCTGGTCATTGAGCGGAGTCGAAATGACCAATGGCCATGGGCCTATAGCCCTGCGCATTTTCTCATGAACAAAATTCTCATTCTCGATTTTGGTTCCCAATATACCCAATTAATCGCCCGGCGGATTCGTGAGGCCGCCGTTTATTGCGAAATTCATCCCTGCACCGTTTCTTTCGAATTCATCCAAAACTTCAAGGCCGATGCCCTTGTTCTTTCAGGGGGCCCGGCCAGTGTCTTGTCAAAAGGCTCTCCTAAAGTGGACAAGCGTGTATTTGAAATGGGGCTACCCATTCTGGGGATTTGTTACGGCATGCAACTGATGAGTTTTTTATTGGGTGGAAAAGTCACCAAATCAAAAAAACGGGAATACGGAAAAGCCGTCATCCAATTGCCCGAAGAAAGCTCGATTCTATTTTCAAAACTTCCACAAGAATCGGTGGTGTGGATGAGTCACGGCGATTCAATTGAAGCCTTGCCGCCGGGTTTTGTCCCCATGGCTCATACCAATAACGGCATTTTGGCCGCCATGATGTGCAAAGAAAAACATTTTTATGCCCTGCAATTTCATCCCGAAGTCGTTCATACCGAACATGGCAAAACCATTCTTTCCAATTTTCTCTTTTCCATTGCCGGCTTAAAAGCAACCTGGAACATGTCGAGCTTCCTTGAAGTTTCACTTAAAAATATAAGAGATACAGTTTTGAAAGATAAAGTTATTTTAGGTCTATCAGGTGGGGTTGATTCCTCCGTTGCGGCTGTATTGGCACACCAGGCTATTGGGGACCAGCTTATCTGTATTTTTATAAACAACGGGCTTCTCCGAAAAAATGAAGATAAAGAGGTAAGAGAAGTTTTTGCTAAACACTATCACATTAAATTACATTACGTGGATGCCAGTCGTCTGTTTTTAACGGCCCTTAAGGGAGTTTCTGACCCTGAAAAAAAACGCAAAATTATCGGCCGGGTTTTTGTGCGTGTGTTTGAGCGCGAAGCCAAAAAAATTAAGGGGGCCAAATTTTTAGGACAGGGCACGCTTTATCCCGATGTCATTGAAAGTGTTTCTTTTAAAGGCCCCTCGGCAGTAATCAAAAGCCACCATAATGTAGGGGGGCTCCCAAAAAAAATGGGGCTTAAACTTTTGGAACCCTTTCGCGAACTTTTTAAGGACGAAGTAAGACAACTGGGAAAAGTTTTGGGCATGCCCGATGATATTATCCATCGGCACCCCTTCCCAGGGCCGGGGTTGGCTGTTAGAATTTTGGGCACCCTAACCAAAGATCGCTTGGATATTTTGCGAGAAGCTGATTCCATTGTCATGGAAGAAATTCGCAATGCCGGTTGGTATTCTAAAATATGGCAGGCTTTTGCCGTCCTTTTGCCCATCAAGTCTGTGGGGGTGATGGGGGATGAACGTACTTATGAAAATGTCTGTGCCATTCGTGCTGTGACAAGCCAGGATGGAATGACAGCTGATTGGGTGCCCTTGCCACCGGAGGTTTTGGGCCGCATTTCAAACCGCATCATCAATGAAGTCAAGGGCATTAACCGTGTGGTTTACGACATTTCTTCAAAGCCCCCGGCGACCATTGAATGGGAGTGATTGTTTTATGCCCTTCATCCATCTCCACAACCATTCCGAATACAGCCTGCTTAACGGGGCCATCCGTATCCCTCAACTCATCAAGAAAACCAAAGAATATGGCATGAACGCGGTAGCCTTGACCGATTATGGAAATATTTTTGGGGCGGTTGAATTTTATCTGGAAGCCAAAAAGGCCTCCATCAAACCCATCATCGGTTGCGTTGTTTTTCATCCATCCAACGACCAGTTTGATTTGCGCTCGCATCGCCGTGGCATTGACCACCTTTTTCAACTGGTTTTGCTTATTCAAAACGAAAAGGGTTATCGCAATTTATGTGCGCTCATTTCCAAAAGTTATCTGGAGGGTTTTTATTACAAGCCCCGCGTCGATTCAAAACTTTTGGCCCAATATTCCGAAGGGCTCGTCGCCCTTTCAGCCGGATGGAATGGAGCGTTAAATCATTATTTATTCGATGGCCAGCAACAGGAAAAAGCCCGGGAATACATCAAGCTTTATAGTGATATTTTCAAAAATCGCTTTTATGTTGAACTTCAGGAAAATGGGGTCGAAGGTCAACATGACACCAATTTAAAATTGATTGAACTCGCCAAGGCTCATAACATAGGCGTTGTCGCCAGCAATAATTGTCATTATTTAAACAGGGACGATGCCGAGGCTTTTGAAACTCTTTTATGCATCCAAACAGGAGCCACCTTGCATGGGACGGGGGATCATTTAAAATTTTCGACGGATTGCTATTATTTTAAAACGCCGGAAGAAATGGAAACTGATTTTCAATATATTCCTGAAGCCATCACCAATACAGAGTTGATTGCCAGCCAATGTAATTTTGATTTCGACCTTAAAACCTACCACTTTCCCAAATTTGCTCCCCCTGAAAATAAAACTTTGGATGAATACCTTATTGAACAAGCCCATATTGGTTTGGAACAACGCTGGCCCACTATTTTAAAGAATAGGAAAATAACACCCTCTCCCCATCCCTCCCCCCTTGAGGGGGAGGGTGGCCGGAGGCCGGGAGAGGGGGAAGTTGAAAAGCTCAAAAAAAATTACGAACAACGTCTTAAAATAGAACTCGAAGTCATCACCACAATGGGATTTTCCGGTTACTTTCTGATCGTGTCTGATTTTATCCAATTCGCTAAAACCCATGATGTTCCTGTAGGCCCCGGACGTGGTTCCGCCGCCGGTTCTCTTGTGGCTTATTGCACACAAATCACCGATCTCGATCCCATCCCCTACAATTTACTATTTGAACGATTTTTAAATCCGGAACGTATCAGCATGCCGGACGTCGATATCGATTTTTGCATGCGTGGGCGCGACAAAGTTATCCAATATGTCGCGCAAAAATACGGGAATGTTTCCCAAATCATCACTTTTGGAAAAATGAAAGCGAAAGCCGTTTTGCGCGATGTGGGCCGTGTGATGGAAATTCCGTATGCCGAAGTCGATAAAATCGCCAAGTTGGTGCCCAACTCACTCAACATCACTCTTGAAGACGCCCTGACCCAAGAGCCACGCTTTAAAGAGTTGATGGAATCCAATGCCCAGGTGGCCCGCCTGATTGAAATTGCCCGAAAACTGGAAGGTTTAAACCGGCATGCCTCAACCCATGCCGCCGGTGTGGTGATGTCGGACAAGGCTCTCTCCCATTTTCTTCCGCTTTACAAGGGAAGCAACGGAGACGTCGTCACCCAGTTTGACATGAAGGCCGTTGAAAAAATCGGCCTGATCAAGTTTGACTTTTTGGGGCTTAAAACACTCACCGTCATTTGCGACACGCTTCGCATTATCAAACGCACCCAATCGGTTGACTTGAATATTTTGGACATTGCCCTTGATGACAAAAAAGTCTTTGAGCTCATCACCAAGGGGGATGCGGTGGGGGTGTTTCAGCTGGAAAGTTCCGGCATGATCGACCTGATGACCCGGCTTAAGCCCACCTGCTTTGAAGACCTGGTCGCCTTGGTGGCTCTTTATCGTCCCGGCCCCCTGGGAAGCGGGATGGTGGATGATTTCATCAATCGCAAACAGGGCAAGACAAAAATCATTTACGAACTTCCCCAACTCAAACCCATTTTGGAAGACACCTATGGGGTTATTGTTTATCAGGAACAAGTGATGCAGATTGCTTCCGTGCTGGCCGGTTACAGCCTTGGAGAAGCCGATCTTCTACGCCGGGCCATGGGAAAGAAAAAAGCGGAGGAAATGGCAGCCCAACGCGAACGTTTCTTGAGAGGAGCCGCTGAGAAAAAAGTGCCCAAGGACAAGGCCGAAAAGATTTTTGACTTAATGGCCAAGTTTGCCGAATATGGTTTTAACAAATCCCACAGTGCGGCTTATGCCCTTGTTTCCTATCAAACCGCATATCTTAAGGCTTATTATCCTGCCGAATATCTGGCCGCGGTTCTTACCTGTGAAATGCATGATACGGACCGCATTCTTTTTTACATTGATGACTGTAAAAAACACGGCATCAAGGTTTTAGCTCCCGACGTAAACGAAAGTTATTTCGGTTTTTCGGTGATTGACCCCTACACAATCCGTTTTGGACTGGGTGCCTTAAAAGGAGTGGGTGAGGGGGCCATTGAATGCATTGTCGAGGTTCGTAAAAACAAGAAAGGACGATTCGATTCTTTTTTTGATTTCTGCCATTCCATTGACCACCACAAGGTCAACCGTCGTGTCCTTGAATCCCTCATCAAAAGCGGCGCTTTTGATACTTTGCATCCTTCGCGTAAAGCCCTGTTTGATGTTCTTGAAGGCGTTGTCGGTTGGGCGGTGAAAAAACAGGATGAAGACCGGCTGGGCCAGCAGAATATTTTTGATATGGTGCAGGAAAGCCCGAAGCCCGTGGGTTTAGAGGTGGGCACGCTTGAGTGGCATGAAAATGAAAAGCTAAGTTTTGAAAAAGAGGCCATGGGTTTTTATTTTTCGGGGCATCCCCTTAAAGTTTATGAATCAGAATTAAGAAGAGTCGCCAATTCAACAACGGCTCTTTGTGCCACATTGCCACAAGAAACGAAGGTGCTTCTGAGCGGTTTTTCGTCGCAGTGTAAAGTAATCACCACAAAAAAGGGAAGCCGCATGGCTTTCATCACTTTTGAGGATTTGGCCGGATCCATCGAGGTGATCATTTTCTCGGATGTTTACCAAAAAACAGCCGAGGTTTTAACCCAGGATAAACCCCTGGTGCTTTCAGGCACTGTTGATCGGACCGAAGATGGGGCAAAAATTCTCGCCCAGGATATTACTTTGCTTCATACCTACCTCAATCAAAAAACAAAATCGGTCCATTTTAAAGTCCCCCTTCAATTGTGCACGGAAGAAAAGCTTAAAAGTTTCCACCAAATTTTAAACGAGTTCCCCGGTGCATGCTCCGGTTTTTTACACGTGCTGAAATCAAACGAAAGTGAAACTATTATGGAACTTCCAAACCGTATCAATCTTGAAAACACCGACCATCTCACGGCTAAAATCAATACGCTCTTTCAATATCGGGTGGTGGAGTTTTCGGTGTGAAATAATCAAATGTTCGATTCATGGTTCGATGAACTCACCATGTCCAATACTAGGATGCAATTCAAATGATCCGTTCCCAAAAACAAGAAACAGCCTATCTCATTGGGCTTATCACATCGTTTCAACGCAAAGAAACGGCTCTTGAGTCTTTGGATGAATTGAATGCTTTGGCCCAAACCTCAGGGGTTATCATTGCCGCATCGCAAATGGTCGAAGTGAGGCAAATTTCGGCAGCTACATTCATTGGTAAAGGGAAAATTGAAGAAATAGGAGAAAAGTTAAAATTGTTAGGATGCGATCTTGTCATTTTTGATGTCAATTTGGCGCCTTCCCAAAACAAGGCACTTGAAGAAGCGTGGGGAATTCATGTCATCGACCGCACCAGCCTTATCCTGGATATTTTTGCGCTTCATGCCAAATCAAAGGAAGGCAAGCTTCAAGTCGAATTGGCCCAATATCAGTATCTGTATCCCCGTTTGGTGGGGGCCTGGACCCATCTTTCCAAGCAACGAGGGGGTGGGGTGGGGTTGCGTGGACCGGGAGAAACCCAGTTGGAAGTCGACCGTCGTCGCGTCCGCGAACGCATCACGCATATTAAAAATGATCTTAAAAAAGTGGAACGCTCCCGTGAAATTCATCGTAAAAAGCGGGCGACCTTGCCCATTCCCACCATTACATTGGTTGGATACACCAACGCCGGCAAAAGCACCTTGTTCAACAAATTAACCGAAGCCAATGTTTTAGCCGAAGACAAACTTTTTGCCACCCTTGACCCCAAAACCAAACGGATCAGTTTGCCATCGGGAAGAAAAGTTCTTGTTTCGGATACGGTAGGGTTTATCCGCAATTTGCCCCATCAATTGGTGGAAGCTTTCAAATCAACTTTTGAAGAAGTGCGTCAGTCAGCCATTTTGCTTCATGTAGTTGATGGATCGCGCCCGCACTACAAAGACCAGATCAAAGTAGTCAATCAGGTTTTGGAGGAATTAAAATTAAACCATCTTCCAATGATAACGGTTCGCAATAAGATGGATCGAATTGAAAAAATCCCCCTTAATCCCCCTTTTTTAAAGGGGGAAAATAACAGTCCCCGAATTACGTCCCCCTTTAAAAAAGGGGGAGCAGAGGGGGATTTTAACAATCCCCTTTTCCTTAGTGCCCTCACCGGAGTTGGCGTCCCCCAACTCCTTCAAGCCATCGACACCACGCTGCAAGAAAATCTAAAAACAACAGAATTATTTTTGCCCCATCCTTACGGAGCCAAATTGTCTCAACTTTACACCCATGGCCACGTCCACAAAGTCAAAAACACCACGAAAGGAGCTTACGTAACCGTGGCCCTGCCGGAGAAATGGTTGAATAAATTGGGATGAATATTCTCATGTGGACATGGTGTCCGCCAAAGGACGGATCAGCCTCTGGCTGAAGCTCTCCGTCGAACCATTGCCTTTACAGGGGATGTTATAGGAGATTTGTTTGGTATGTTTCCGATACTGAAAGTACCGACATCAGTTTTTTATCCAATGTCCATATTTGAACCTTATGTCGTCTGGCAAAAGCAATAAGAAATGTGTCAATAAGCCCAATACCTTTGGCAAAATATTTTTTTTGGCCCGATAAGTTACCTGCATCCAGCCATAAATTTTTTTCATCCTTTTTGGGGAGATTGTTCCAATATTCAAGAATGATTTTTCTTTCTCGCTTATTTTTTGCTCCTTGAAGCAATTCTCCAAAAACACATTCCGTAACCACGATATTTTGCTGCTCCATTTCATGATTGAACAGATCAAAAACATTCCTGTTAAGTTTAAGGAATTCAATCCAAATGGAAGTATCAACAAGAATCATCATTTTTTTCTGTTTATGGCCCTTATGATTTTAGCTGAGTATGCTTTTTTAAATTGGAGGGGCCTGCTCTGAAGGCTTTGATTGAGTCTTTTTATTTTTTTGAGGGCCACCCATTCCTTAAGAACGATGACCAGGGATTCCGTGAGATTTTTGCCATGGGCATAGCGGGTTACATCCTTAATAAGCGGATCGGCAATAAGTGCTGTTACTTTCATTTGCTTAATATACGATACAGTATCGTATGGGGCAATGGTTTTTTTACCTATTGAAAACATCCCAATCATCCGTGCCCAAGGGAGCCATAATATCACCCTCTATCTTCATCTCTTGTTTCATGGTTCCAAATAATGAATGCTTTTTCTTGATCGGGGGCGGGGGAGTAATCAAGGCCAGAGGATGTCCATTTTTAGTAATGACAAGAGTTTCACCGCTTACTTTTATTTGAGAAAGCACTTTTAAACATGTTGCCTTAAATTTGGATACAGCCATCGTTTTCATAATTAAATTTGATCTCTCCACTCCTACGAGCGAGGAGCAACTAGCGACAAGTCACCCCCTTGTGGCCCCAACCCCCCAGTTTCATCTCAATAACATACCTCCCATAACTCATAACTCATAACTCATAACTTATAATCATAATAGAATCAATTACTTATAATATCACTTCCTGGCATTAGTCTTGCATTTACCCTCGGTAAGGGGTGACCCATTTATGGATGCATGTATTAAAAAATATATCAAAGTAAACCTAATCCTTCTGGCCTTGGTTTTTTTGGCCTTGGCAGGTTTAAACAATTGCGGTGGAGGCGGTGGCGGTAATTCAAATGATGATAATAACGATGATGATTTTTTTGATGGAGATGATGGTGGAGCCGGTGCGTGTGATGATTTTTTGGGAATTGACTGTGAAGAGGAAGAAGACCCTGCTGCCAATTGCCCCAGTGGAGACCGCAAAGACTGTGATGGCGATGGAATCCCTGCCACTTTCTTGGATGCTACGCGCACCTCCCATCCTTGCGATCAAGATGATACCGATGTTCGCAATAAAAGAATGACCGAAGACTGTGACCCCGACCAGGATGGTTTTATCAATCCCGTTGCAGGCCTTGGTTCTTGTGCCAATTTAGACTCAAACCACGATGGAAGCTTTAGCAATGAAGAACTGGCCGCCCACCGAGCTGGCCGCAATGCCTGCGATAACTGCCCCTTGGAACCCAACCCAGAGCAAGGGACACCCGGTAATCCTGATTATAGAGCCATGGTTGGAAGTGCCTGTGGTGGGGATCAAGCGGGGAATGATAGGGATAGGGATATTATTGCTGATGGTAGCGATAATTGCCCGGATGAAGTTAATTTTGATCAAACGGATATGGATGGGGATGGTGCTGGTGATATTTGCGATAGAAATCCAGATGATGGTGTCAAATATGTAACTGGAGGAGAATGCAATACACTGGAGGGTGGTCAAGATGAAGCCGAGCTCGATGGTAGCTTTAGAAAACCCTATAATTCACTTAAAAAGGCTCTCGATAGAACTTCAAGAGACAGAAGTATTCGTGTGATTAATGTTCTAGAAGGTTATTCTTGTGAAAATGAAAAGATCACAGTAAGTCGGGTTATCAAAATTCAAGGAATCAAATGTGTGGGTCACAATTGTTCAGAAAGAATTAATCTTAGAGAAATTAATGAAGTTGGTGAAGAGCTAGATCGTGTGCCATTGCCACGAGTCATGTTAACCGTACCTTCTGGTTCTGTTCTAACTGTAACAGCTGATGCAACTATTAAAGCATTACATCTTGAGGCTACGCAGCTAGTAGAAGATGAGAATGCGACTGTACTGATTGTCGATTCCAACCCGCATTTCGTCAGCAACAGAGTTGTGGCTAGTTCCAATAGCCTTAGAGGTCCTGACCCAAGAGATCAGAATCGAAATGATGGATTTATTCCAACAACTTTGCCGGTTGTCGGAATTGCTTTAACAAGCCAACAAAGAGCTGGTGAAATTGAAACGGTAATTGAAAATAACAAAATTGATATTCCAGATTCTGAAAATGACATTTCTAGAAAAATTGGCGTTCAAATCAGATGTTTGGAGCGGGGTGCTACGGTTAAACCCCTTTTAAAAGGCAATTTTATAAATGTGACATCAGCAAAATACGAATCACATGGTATCAGTATCGAATCTTGTCAGGCCCCAGAAAATCAAAACGCTTCCCTGTATCGAAATATTAATAGGCCTCAAATTGTTTCAAATAAAATTTACGTACAATCTTCTCCTACAAATGGTTTTAACACGGAAAGTTCGGTTGGAATTAGAAGTGTAGCCCTACCAAGTTCAGCTAATGATGAAAACTATTGGAGAAAAAAAATTGGAGTCGTTGTTTCTAAGAATATCATTAATATCGATGGCCCAGCCCAATTTAACCGGAATGACGATCTAATGCATCGTTTCATTGGAGTTAAAATAGATGCTGGTAGTGATAATGTAGTTATTGATACAAACTTAATTACCGTGGGTCTTAATGGTGTTCCCCAATTACCGCGATGCGTGCTTGTTGCGGCAAACAAGGTAGATTTGCTTGCCAATACCCTTGTGAAAGGGGATGTTGATTCTGTTTCTCCAATAGCTTCCCAAGAACCCTGTGTATGGTTGATTACAGGCAACAGGGATCAAACACCAAATAGGGTCCAAAGTAACCTTTTCGTATCAACGAACAATCACGAACCTTCTTACGCTCTTTTTCCAGGGAGAGTTTTTACCGAATCTAATAATATATTTGATACGAATTTTGCCCAGAGCATTAAAGACGTAAATGGGAATGTTGCCAACATTAATCGTACCAGCAAAAGATTGGACCAGTTAGATGAATTGTTGGATGAAGATTTCAAGCCTGATGGGGGCAATAGATTTAATAATGGCCTATCATTTGCGGTTAACGAAGGCCCCCAAAATGACATCACTGGCCGTCAGCGTGGTCATCGGCCCGATGTTGGTTGCTACCAAGTTTCACATCCTTTGAATGCTGATGGAACTGAAATGCTTGAAGATTTTGTGGTTATCTTAGGTTATGCGGATAATGCCTGGCATGCTTGGCAAAATTGGGGGGATTAATATCTTAGGTAGCCAAGGTAAGCTAAGAAGCCAAGGAGAAGCCAAGGGGTCTCTGGTTGGATAGCAAATCGTTCTTGGGGGTCGGGTCTTTACAATATTCAGGTTTTAAAAATTGCATGGGAAAAATATCCCTGAATCCTCCTTTTACCTCAAGAAAAAGAAATCTGTTTCGTTGTTTGAGTCACCCATGCTACATTAAGTGGCGATGAATATTTCGTGGATACGAAAAAAAATCCTGAGCGGTGATTATTTATGGAGCATGCATGCCGATGTAGAAAGGCGCAATGATAACCTGGAAATTGCTGATGTGGAAAAAGCCCTTACTAAGGGCAAGATTTTAGAAACGTATCCTGAGGATCCTCGTGGCAAGTCAAGTCTGGTTTATGGGTACTCCAAAAACCAGGCCATTCACATTGTGTGTGGTAAAAATAAACAAGACAAGCTTGTGATTATAACCGTGTACAAGCCGACATTGCCCAAATGGAAAAATACAACGGAAAGGAATAAAAAATGAAAAACAATTATGGTGATTGTATGTATTGTGGAGGGCATATTCTGGAAAAACACGACAGGGTGGATTATCGTTATCATGGCCAGCTTTTTATTATGGAAAATGTTCCTACCGGGATATGCACCCAGTGCGGAGAAAAATTCCTGACTGCCAAAATTTCAAAAAAATTGGAAAAAGAAGCTTCCAAATGCCACAAACCTTCTAAAATGGTGGCCATTCCTGTTATTTCAATTGCCGCTTGAAAGGGGTCAGCCAAAAAGCCAAGGGGTCTCTGGTTGGATAGAATGAGTAAGTAACATGACTTTGCACCATGACTTTTTGCATGCACGCGGGCCTGGGATATGAAAGTTATCGGGGGGTGTTATTTCATCACTTCTTTCGCTTTTTCATTTAGCCAAATCTTAATAAGAGCTTGATAAGCGATGTCCATGTTTGCAGCTACCCGTTTTATTTTTGTGAGCAAAGGCAGAGGCAGGCGTAGTGAGATGGATTGTACGGGGGGCTCATAAATAGCATTAACCCGCGGGGCATTGTTTAAAAGGAAATCAAGGGGTCAAGTCTCTGGTTGGATAGAATGAGCAAGTAAATCACTCACAAAAATATTCCATTGTCATTGAATTCTATTTCATTATACTGTAGCTACAATGTTGTTTTCATGGGACGCTAAGAAGGCTGAATCAAATATCAAAAAACACCATGTCTCGTTCGAAATGGCACAAACTGTATTTGATGACCCTTTGCATTTGTCTGTTTTGGACAAAAAGTCAGGCGATCAGGAAAGATGGATCACCATGGGGCACACCCCTCATGGGAAAACCTTGATTGTGGTTCACACTTATATTGAAATTACCAACGGAGAAGAGTTGATCCGTATCATCTCAGCCCGTTTGGCAACACGAAGGGAAATTGAACAATATGAAAAAGGAATATGATTTTTCAAAGGGAGTGCGTGGCAAATTTTATCGTTCTCACAAAATTCAAAAAACAATTCGTTTGGATGAAGATGTATTAAAATTTTACCAAAAGATGTCCAAACGATGCGGTATTCCTTATCAAACCCTCATCAACTTAACCCTGAAGAAATTTGCAGCCGAAGACGGCCAACTTGTCATTCAGCCATAGCAAAGTAAAAGTCATGGTGCCAGGCACACGGGCAGGGGAATGAAAGTTATGGAGAATTATTATTTCATCACTTCTTTCGCTTTTTCATTCAGCCAAATCTTAATAAGAGCTTGATAAGCAATGTCCATGTTTGCAGCTACCCGTTTTATTTTTGTGAGTAAAGGCAGGGGCAGACGTAGTGAAATGGATTGCACGGGGGGCTCATAAATAGCATTAACCCGCGGGGCATTGTTTAAATCCAAAACATCAGTGGCATCATGGCTTGCCCAGTAATTGGCCACTTGGGCATCAGAAACTTTCTTTTTTTCTTTGGTTTTCATGCCATGTCCTTTCTTTTTGGCTCATTGGCCTTGCGCTGATAATGCGAAGGAGATTTTTTCTTAATGTAAAAGCAATAAATAACAGTTTTGCCGAAATAGTTTCTCCCAATGCAATGAATCTTTTTTCCTGTAGCGTACTATGTTTGGAATCCTCAAAAATAAAAGGATCCAGACCAAATATTTGTTCAGCTTCCTCGCAAGAAACCCCGTGTTTTAGAAAACTTTTATCGGTATTTCCTTTATCCCATTCAAAGCCATTATATATGAGATTCATATTCCAAAGGTATTCTAAAAATATATATACAATATATCAAGTTTTATTTTGTAGTATTTGTTCGGCCCCGGCGGATGGGGTCAGGCACGCGGCCAAGGGCTTGAAAATCATGGGTAGCAGAACAGAGTTGGGGGGTCGGGTCTTTACAATATTCAAGTTTTAAAATTTGCATGGGGAAAATCTTCCTCCGGATTAGCCTTTGGCTGATAAAGGGGGGGGATGAGAAAATAGTGTTGCAGTAGACATACAAAATGTATTACATTTCATAAGCAATGAAAGAGATACGCTGGGATTTGGAAAAAAGTAGGCAGCTCAAAGAAAAACGGGGAGTTTCTTTTGAGGAAATTATTCAGTCAAAAATGGTTGGAATTATGACTCATCCAATGAGAAAAAACCAGAAAGTCTTGCTATTTGAACATAAGAATTACATCTGGGTTGTCCCCTGTGTCATGCAGCGGGAAGAGATATTCCTAAAAACGCTTTTTCCAAGTCGGAAATATACAAAAATGTGGAAGGAGGGAAAATTAAATGGATAAAATAAAATTGAACAAATATGAAAAAAGCATTGAGATGGATTTAATCAAGGGGAAATACCGCCCAGCAACACCAGCTGAATTTTCAAGTATCGCCCAAGCAATAGCAAACAGAAAAAAAGACGCCCTGTTAAGTATAAGGGTTAATACTAACGATCTAGAACGGTTAAAGCAAAAAGCCAAAAAGCTGGGTATCGCTTATCAAACTTTTATCTCTGAAATCCTTCACCGTTTTGCCGCTTAATGAAGTCATGGTGCCAGGCACGCGACCAAGGGCTTGAAAATCATGGGCATCATGTCAAAAAATCAAAAAAGATTTTAGGCGCACCTGTAAATGTGAGACATTTTGTCAGATTTTAAATCAACATCACACTTAAAGGAGAAATATAATGAAGAAAATCAGTACATTTATGGCGGCGGTTTTTGTCGGTTATGGACTTAACGCCCATGCTTTTAACATTAACACAGGAAACTCCAATGCCAATCAAGGCATCAAGACTTCAAGCAAGGTGGCCGGGGCCAGCATTGAAGCTTCCATCAATGATAAAATCAAAAAGGAAAATTGTGCTTTCGCTGATTCAAAAACAGATAACAAAACCACCTGCGATCTGGATAAAATCATCAAATACCTTGTCGATTGGAAAAAGGGTCTGGAATCAACCATTGCCAATGATGTCGATGTCCATATCGAAGCCAGCGCTGATAAGAACGACCTGGCCTGGAAGCGTGTAAGCTTTGTGCAGGATAAAATGCGCGCCAAGCTTAGCTATTGGGATTGGTATACTCACAAAACAACAGCCAATGCCGATAAGATGAAAATTTGGGTCGATGTGAAAAATTAAGCCATTTTTTTTCTCGTTCCCATACCTTCAGGGTTATGGGAACGAGAAAAAATCCTCCCCTAACCATACCTCCCACATAAGTTTCAATATCCTTTAAAAACTCCTTGAACTTAAAAATAAAATTGCCTAGGTAGGCCAAAAGGTTTTAGGGGAAAGGTCAGGTCGAATTTTAGCTTCTTTTTATTATTCCAACATTATTTAATGAGGTGAATTTTTATGATTTCAGAGATTTCTTTACCTGGGTTTGCATTATGGGATTGGCCCCTTCCTCAAGAAGGGCAAGAAGAGCTTACTTTGGATGGTATTCTTGACCAATGGATGGAAATGCATTCTCCTGTTGGAGATAATGGATCCCGTAGAAGGGAAAATGGAGATGGGATTGAAGGTACCATTGCCGAAGACACCGGTTCAGTAAGAAGAAGAGAAGAAGAAAGAATAAAAGAAGAAAAAGAAAAAGCCAGGAGAAACACGGGGCGAACCATTGCGGACGTTGGAGATGTATCGGTCTATGACCTGGCCCCAAATTTTTCTAGTGATGTTTTAGTTCCCATGGAACCAGCTTCTCCCTTACCTTCTCCATCCAAAATAGGCAGCACTCCCTTACATGGCCCAAGTCGTGGCGCCCATTTGGCGCGACATGGGCTTTTTATTGGTCGGCCAGTGTCTTGGAGATCTTCCTTGGCCTTTTCCTCCGCCCGCACTTTTCTGGCGCGAAGATAAGATGTAAAATCCTAAGCCAACAGGAGTGTTTTATGGGCATCGGAAATACAGGCCAAGCCACAAGTCAACTCTATGATTCCTTTCTTTCCGATGGAAGCTTTGGGCGTGAACAAATTCAGCCCCCAACGGATGGGGATGAGGGAAAACGTTTGGCGCTTCAACAATTACTGGAAAGAAACGAAGCCACCGTTCGAAGACGTTTTCGGGTTTTAGGGCTATCCAATGGGGTTGGATTTGATCAATATCGCCAATCCCTTGGTGTTCTCCCCCTAGCTCTGCGTCAATATCAAAGGTTCTGTGAAGATTATGAAGCCATTATTCCCTGGTATCTAAAAGAAACCAGCACCAAGTGGGATGATTCGGGTGTGCGACAAACTGTTTCAAGATTACTGGGTACCTTGGATGAAGTTCTAGGGCCCGAACATGAATACTGGTTAGATCAGCGCCAGGATTTGAGGGCTTTGGTCTTAAAAGAAGAAGTTCCTCAGGACGTTCTTACGGATGCCCTCGAAAAAAGAAACTTTCTTCGCAACGCTTTGGGCGTTTCTGAAGACAGCTTGGAATCTGAAACAAAAAAAATTGGATTAGCCCTGGCAAAAAAGAAATTCTCTTTAAAACCTGCTGATTGGTGGCAATCTTTTCTTAAGTTGCAACAAGACATCATGACGGGGGATGAAGAGCTTTTAAATGCTTTCATGCGTTTTGTGGATGTGCTCCCTGAAATTCAGGATGACCCCGATCTTATTTTTGGGCATCTTCGGGAATATTTTACTCGAGAACAAATTTCAAAATTGGAAAAATTACTTCCTGTTGCGCCAGGATCATCTAAAACCGGTATCCTGAAATACTTAATTACAAAGGTCACAAGAAAATTTGTTGCCACCTCTTTGGAGGCCGCTGCGCAAGAAGGTTATGCCGGCTCCATCGAGGCAGGCATAGTGAGAGGGGCCGTCACTATAATGGCCAAGCAATTTATCGCTGGGGCCACAGGCCCAGAAGCTCTCCCGCGCATGCGGCAAATGGCCAAGGAAGGGCAGGGGATCATTGCTGATATTTTAGGAGAAGCCACAACAAACGAAGAAGAAGCCCAGAAATATCTCCAAACCTACCTTGATTTGATCGACACCATGGCCGCGGATAAAAAATTGATCGCGGCTTCACGCCAACAACAAGAAATTGAATATTCTCATCCTGTTTTTGCCGCCAAAAACCAGTACGATTTTGAAATTTCGTTGAAACTCTCCTCCCTTTATTCGCAATGGAAACCTGAAGACCCCGAAGGTACGGCATCCGCTGTAAAAGAACGTCTTTGCTTGGTTTTAGATAAAATTCAGGCCCACGAAGACAAGGGCATCAAAGTCGGTTTAACCATTGATTTGGAGCAGTTTGAATACCGCGATCTCACCTACAAAATTCTCAAAGAAGTGTTGATGGAAGATGAATACAAGCAAATGGAGAACGTGGGTGTGGTGGTGCAAGGATATTTAAAGGATGCAGAAGCCATCATCAATGATTTGGCGAGTTGGTCCAAAGCACGTAGGGCAGCCGGGGGTGGGGAGAGCATCCTCATCCGTTTGGTAAAGGGAGCTTATTGGGATTATGAAGAAATGCAAGCCTCCCAACGCGGTTTACCACACTCGGTTTTCCCCAAAAAACAGATGAGTGATGCCAATTTTGAACGGCTTATCGATGTGTTGTATAACAAAGCGGGTTCCCTCCGGGCCGCTATTGGCTCCCACAATGTTCGTTCTCTTTCCTATGCCATTGCCCATGCACGCGCACGAGGTGTGGCGACTGAACTTCAGGAGCTCTTTGGTTTAAACGATCCACAGGTCCGACGGAATCTGGTTCGTGAAAAAATCCGTCATCGTATTTACACACCGGTGGGAAGCTTGTTTACCGGCATGGCTTATTTGGCCCGCCGCATTTTGGAAAATGCCTCTCAACAATCATTTTTAAACATGAGCCGCCAGGGCGTTGACTTCGACACCCTTATGCAAAATCCACGTACGCCCAATCTGTGGCATGGCCATAGGGATAGGGTGGCTCATCCTGAACAAGTCACTTCACTTGCCGATCCTTTTGTCAATGAACCCCTCACCGATTTTTCGCGTGAAGAAGAATTAGAAAAAATAAAACGGGCCTTGGCCGAGTACCAACCCATTCACCTAGATGGTGCAAACCAACGGATGCTTGTTACCAACCCTTCCAATCCCGATGAAGTTTTGGGAAGTGTTTCCAAGGGAAATCCGGAAGATGCCAATCACGCTGTAAGCCTGGCCAAGCAACATGCTAAAAGCTGGGAAAAAGTGGATGTAGAAACAAGAGCGATGGCACTTCTGAAGAGCGCTGCTCTCATGCGACAACAAAAAGCGGAGCTTACGGCCCTTATCATGCTTGAATCCGGCAAAATCGTGCGTGAAGCCGATGCCGATGTGGCTGAGGCCATTGACTTTTTGGAGTATTACGCTCGTGAAGCGGTCAAGCTCACCAATGAAAATCCCGCTCTTATCAAACCCCGTGGGGTCACTGCCGTGATTGCCCCCTGGAATTTCCCGCTCGCCATTTTGACCGGTATGGTGGCCGCCGCCCTGGTTACAGGAAACACGGTGGTCATGAAACCTGCAGAACAAACACCCCTGATCGGGGCTCTCTTAAACGATATTCTTCGTAAGGGCGGTGTTCCTGCCGGAGCCATCAATTATGTTTCAGGGGACGGGGTTGTAGGGAAGGCCTTGGTCCAAAACCCTGACGTCAAATCCGTGGTCTTCACCGGTTCCTTTGATGTTGGCTACAACAAAATTTATGCCGAAGCCATGCCACGCGGCGTGAATGTGATTGCCGAAATGGGTGGAAAAAATACCATGATCATCGACCGCGACGCGCATCCCGATGATGTGGTGAAATATATTCTTCAATCCAAGTTTGGCTTCTCCGGACAAAAATGTTCGGCGCTCGACCGGCTTATTTTTGTGGGGGATGAAGACCATGTTCGCAAGCAGATTGAGCGTTTGATCAAGGCGGCGCGGGATTTAAAATTTGGGGATGTGCGTGATTTTGGAAATGCTTCAGGCCCCGTTATCGACAAAGAAGCCCATGATCGTTTGATGGCGTTGATTGGGCGGGTTGTGAAGGAGAATCAGGGAGTGTTGTTGTTGGATGGTAGAAATATCGCTTCGACTCCGCTCAGCGACCGGTCCCTGAGCGTAGTCGAAGGGCGGTCGAGTCCTGCGGTGGGTCAAAAATCCGGCCATTTCATCAACCCTACCATTTTTGAAATTCCTCCCGAACAATGGTGCAGCGAAATCTTTCAGGATGAAAATTTCGGACCGGTTCTGGCCCTCACCCGTGTGGACACTTTGGAAGAAGCCATGATTTTGGCTCAGCTTTCCAAGTATGGGCTTACCGGTGGAATTATCACCCGGTCGCCAAGTGCTGAAGAATTAGCCGAGGGCAAATGGATTCGCGTCGGCAATTTGTACATCAATCGCAATATTACGGGAGCCATTGTAGGACGGCATGATTTTGGTGGAATCAATCTTTCCGGCATTGCCGGTTCCAAGGCAGGGGGACCCCATTATTTAAAACAATTTGTCACCATGGAAAGCACGCAAGAACTTGAATTGAAAAATTTTGCCGGGGATATGAGTGCGCAAAATGTTTTTAGAAGAGTTGCCAAACGTGCAGAAGCCCGTATGGCAAACCCTGAAATTCGTCAGCCCGATATTTTGGGTGAAGAAAACCGGCTTATTTATGGCGCCCGTGGCCATGGGTGGATCGTTTTTGGAAAAAATTCGAGTTTGGCCGAAGTAAGCGCCCTTTTAGGTATGGCCCTGGCCGCAGGCAACGATGTAACGGTGTCTTATTCGTCAGACCATTCCGACCCGTCAGACAGGTCCGACAAGTCTGACATCGTCAGACTTAAGAGTTTGGTTGCTTCCACCAACAGTGGACAAAATATCCGCTTTGTTCCCCACCCTGAAAACGATGAAGCCTTAACTGAAATGGCCAGCTCGCACAATGTGCGTTGGATTGGCTTTGCCAATAAAAAAGATGCAGACGCCCGCATTCTTAAAGCCTCAACGGTCATGGCCCCAGGCCAGAATTTCATCCGCAACATCATTAATCCCCACGATATTTTTGCCGAGGAGGAAATTGTATTCCAAAGCCTTACCGAGCACCGCCTCATCAGTAAAAATACGGCTCGGCATGGGTTTGTGGCGAAAAAATCCCCCTTACGTCCCCCTTTATTAAAGGGGGAAAGAGGGGGATTTAATACGAAACATTTTGATCCCTCTGCCGAAGCTAGAAAAAAGCTACCTCTAGCTCCCAGCCCCCTGTTTGATAAAGCCGGAATAGCCGTTCTTGAGACTGGGTGCGATTTTGAAGAATTTGGAAGTGAGATGGGGGCGATAGGTAAGGGCGCATCTCGTGTTCGCTCTCAGGGCATCGTTCCCGTTAATGGGCGAACACGAGATGCGCCCGTACAGCCCGTACGACCCGCACCGATGTTTCGATCCGGGAGAATGTCTTTATTCGGGCGTGGAGTGATGGGGCAGGGGTTTAAAACAATGTTTAGAGTGGGAAGATAGAAGAAGAAAGTAAAATGACTGACGGCACAAATCCAACACCTAGAATTTATTCTACCGACTGGGAAGCTTATTTAGACGCTCTTCAAGCGGCTCAAAGTGGAAATGTATCAAACGGAAGTCCCCTTCAATGGCAAGTCTCTGATGAAACACGTTACACCTTAGTACCTGAAGACTTACGTCCCGCTCCTGAACAGCCGACTTTATTGACCTCTAGACCACACCCCGTACGTCTTTACGAATCTTTTGGCCCTCCCGATGGTCCTCGATTTGGACTCCGTTTAAAGCCCAGAGAAACATTAAGTACCCACGATACCCAAGAAGAAACCCCGGCCCAAGTTTTGGCCCGGATAAAAGCACGCATTGATGCCGCTATTGCAGACGGCCCTATTTCGGTGGCTGATCGCGAAAGATTATTTCCCTTGGCTGAAAAAATGGCCGTCGGAGAACTGGGGCTTTATTTGTTGCGCCATGGAGGGTTGGATGGACATTTCTCAGATTACCGTTTTAATCCCGAAGTTTTGGCTCGCGCGCCAAATGAAACAGATCTTGATCACGAAATTTTGCACCGACTTCCCTTAAATGTAGGAACCCTCAAACGATTTGAGGTTTTTAATAGAGTGTTAACGAAAACCATTCGTAGGGGCGGTTCGCGAACCGCCCTTACCGATGGGAGAAAAGACCAACTGGATGTTCTTACGGTCATTGATGTTCCCAGCGGCTATGCGCGGGGAATCATTGGTGTAGGGGCGCGGCATCCTCCAGAGGCGGACCAGCCTCAGGCTGGAGCAACGTCCGTACAAGGCATTCAATTTCTCGCCATCGACCGCGATGCAGCGTCTCTTGCTGGCGCTAGCCAACTTGCCCGTTCTCAAGGCGTTCCTCTTCGTACTTTGTGGCGTGATGCTTTCAAACTGAACATGCATGAAGAAGCCGATGTCCTTACCAGCCATGGGCTTACCCCTTATTTAAATGACGATGAGGTGCTTCGATTTTATCGGCAATGTTATCGTGCCCTTAAAATTGGGGGAAGTTTTGTGGTCAGCCAGATTACTCCCCATCATGAATGGAATGATATTTCTAATGATGATTTAAGCTTGCAGATTGATATCTATCAGCACTTGGCCCGGATCCGTTTTTCATTTCATCGCACCAAGGAACAAACCATCGAACTTCTTGTCCGTGCCGGTTTTAGTAAAGACGATATACAGGTGCATGATGAAGGCCACGGCATGTTCCCCACTTTTGAGGCTACAAAAAAATCTCCTGAAACAAGATTTTCCTCTTGGCTTGATAGCGCGGTAGTCTCTTCTGATGGTACTCGTTCCGTCCACGCCTCTTTTAAGGCCCGGTATGAATGGCACAAAGTAGAAAATAAGGATCGATATGTTTTGACAAATTCAGGCATTCACACTTGGGATGATTTGGCCGATTATATTCACACGGCCCTTCAAGCAAACCCAAGTATTTATGAGTTTGTCATCGATGCCTACCAAATGGATTTTTTTGAACCACCACAATCCTTTTGGAAAGAAATGCTACACGCAGTGGAACAACATCCAAACAAACAAGTGGTTCTTGTGATTAAAGGCAACACTCTTGAACCTCCACGAGTCATTCAATGGCACAGGGGGTTTCTTGGAGATGGCAAACTTGTCCAGTCAGGTCTAAATCTTTCCAGAATTGACAACACTATTTTTACACACGATTCATTGCGTCATGAAGCAGATCCGGCTTCAGCTTCATTTTGGAAAAGTGATCGAGTCCGCGGTGTCATTGAGGGGTATTTAATTGATCATCCGGAAATGAAAAAACTCTATGAAGCCATGAGGGATATTCATGCAGACATCGTAGGGGCGCCGCTTGCTGCGCCCACACACCTAGGCAAATATCTCACCCGTATTCTAGAACGTGCCCGGCCCGATCTTGTTGAATCAGACCAGCGCACTCACATTATTCCCCTGATTTATCAACTGCAAAAAGATCTGGTCGCATTAATCAAATCAGAACAGCGTAAGCTTAACCAAGGAAGGCCCCTTCCTGCCGCTTATGCTTATTACGACCCTGTTTCATGCTGGTTACGAGCCCATCCTGCTGACCGAAGTTCTGAAAACCAGGCCGTGTCCATTGGTGGAGGTGCCATGAATGCCCGTTGGGCGCATCAACGTCGTCTGATGGATTGTGGGTATGATGCTCAACAGGAAACGGGCCTTCAGCTTGATTTTGGCATGACAACCTTCACCTCTGCCGATGAGCTGGTGTGGGAAATGAGGGAATTAGGGACAAATCGTGTGGCCAATTTTTATGAGACAACCCCCCTAAATCCACAAGGGGAAAATGCCGGACGTGACATTGATTATTTACCTAACCGAATGCGTAACGGTTACTTAAGGAGATATCGGCCCAACATCATTTTTTTAAATCAGAAAGCCAAAGAACTTGTGGAACTTTTTAAAGATGAGGAATTCTTGAGCCTTTTTGACTTGAAGGGAAAACCATCAGAAACAGGAGTGTCGAAGCCCTATTGTCCCGTCCTTGTCATGCCAGCCAAAGCCTTTGACGGAGCCGGGAGCATTCCCTACTTGGAAATTTATTGTGATTTGGTTCGAAGGGGAAAAAAGGAATTGGCCGATCGTATTCTCGTTGAGGGGGGGTTTTTCAACGCAAAGGATATGCTATCGGGAAGAAAAACTTACATGACTATAGCCGGTGGATCGGCAGAAGCCTTGGAAGAATACCGAAAGCTTATGTCTCCCCATCGCATGAACAATGGACGTGCCGATTGGGAAGTGATGGAAATCGAATTTATTCAGAGTGTTGAAGTGGCTGCTTTGCTCATGGGAGGTGGGGCTGGTAAAAATTATGAAATTTATGGCCTGGCCAGTGAATTTCAGGATCGCATTCTTGATCTAAGTGACATTGATTATACCAATCCGGCTGTCTTAAGCCGTCTTGAAGCCGAGTTAGTCAAGGCAACCAACGATATTTTACCGGCTATTGAAGAAGACATGGCCCGGCTTTTCACCCACTACAACCTCGGTTTTTCTGCCGATCATTTAAGGTCCCCCAAAGGTCTTTTCAGAGATGTCGAAAACTGTGCGCCCCCACACCTTGTTGAACTTGGAGAAATTCGTGATGAATGGAAAATACTGGCCGCAATGGGGGAATGCGACAAATTTCATGCGGGACTTACCAAGCTCGTGCGGCGTATTGAGAAGGGAAGGGATCCGGATGGTCTTCATGACGGTCTGGGAGATGGAACCCGTAATGCACGGGATGGATACATTGACAGTGTTCTTTGGAAAGCCTTTTCCCATGCCCGAAGCCAGCAATGGATAGAAGAAGGTGTCAGCTTTGATGAATTTCGGGATGGTATCAAAGCTTGGACGGGAAAAGAGGCGCAAGAAGGGCGCAATGCCATTGAGCCTTTGATTGCTTTGGCCGATCAAAACCGGATTCCTCTTCATCCATTAACGTATAAAGCCTGGAATTATTATCACAGGGGCAGCACCAAAAAACCTTACTCCGAACCCATAAGATCAGATCGACCTTTGACAGCCGATGATGCCCTCTTGTGGGGATTGGATAAAGGGTTTCTCAAAAAAATGGCGCATTTTGTCATTGCACAGAGTTCAAATGTTGATGAATGGCTTACCCATTATGAGCTTGGAAACAGACCTGAGTATTCCATCCAAAAATTTCTTTTTGTAGGGCTGAACCAACTTCATGGGGCATTGGAGACTTTTAATGCCCAAACAGGTTATTACCCCGAAGTCGATCGTCTTTTTAAGGTAATGCAAGAGCGTGTGGCCGCCCTTTGTGAATTACTCGGTCCAACACGAAACCATGAGGAAGAACATCTTGTTTTTGCCATCAGACGTTTTGCAAAAATGCTTCATAAAGCCAAATTGATGTTCACCTCGCCTCCTCATTCAACAAAAATACTCATTGTTAAAATGCGCGAAGTCACCAAGAGGCTTTTTGATGTGGAGCTTACTTTGGACCAAGAGCTACGGAAAAAACAGGGGCGCAATGGAAATGGTCGTGCCAGTGATCCCAATGCAAGCATGGAACAAGTGATTTCAGGTTCGTCATTGGCCAGAAGGCTTGGTGATTCTGCTGCGGAAGGAGGGAACAGAGTTCAAACTTTGGTTGCTGCTGGGGCACAGGGCCATCAGCAAGATAGCTCTGGCCAACATAGAGCCAGCCTTAATGGAATTTTGGCCGGCGATTCTGTTTCCCCCACGGGTGAAGCCTATGATTTGCGGGCGCAGTATGAGTTTAGATCGAATCCTATCCCTGTCAGGGCGCAGCATCCTCCAGAGGCGGACCAGCCTCAGGCTGGAGCAGCGCCCCTACGGGGACAGTTTCGCACGCCTCACCGTGCCCCCTTGCAAAACTACCGTTTTTCCATGCGCCCCCCCCCATTTTCCCTTCGCGGTCCCAGTTCTTTCAGGCCAACAAGGCCCTTTTTCAGGCCCTTATAAAATGACACTAGTGTCCGGTTAACTTAAACCGGATTCGTT
>MGPH01000065.1 GCA_001797365.1 Deltaproteobacteria bacterium GWA2_45_12 | reverse complement strand
ATAATAATTAAATGGTCAGAGCACTAGCAGCGAAGCTGCTAATGTTTTTTCTTCACCACACAGGTCCCCATGGCTTGGGCCACCAAGATGGGTTCTTTAAGAACCGTTGCATGGGTGGGATGTTTGGGGTCGCGGCTTGCTTCAACTATTTTCACGGCTTCAAAGTCTATTGTACGCGATGAATTGCCTTCTCCAACAAGGGTGGCATGCACCTCGATAAAATCCCCTGCATACACGGGGGCCAAAAATTCAACTTCTTCATAGGCCCGGAACAGGCCCTCTTCACCATCATGCCGGATCAAAATTTCCGTGGCGGCATCGCCAAACAATTCCATAATTTTGGAACCGCTGGCTAAACCCTCAGCATAGTGAATGTCTTTGTTTGAAATGCGAGTACGTAAGGTTACTGTAAGTTTGGATGCAGCCATTTTTAAGAAGGAGTGAGGATTCAGAATTCAGGAGTCAGGAGAAAAATACAAAAAACAGTTCTCTTATTTTGACTACTGGCTACTGACTACTGACTCCTTACCTTGTACAAATCGGTGAACAATAAAACTGGCCACTTGCGAGGGTTTGGTGCCCGGACCGAAACCGGCATCATATCCCCACGTAAGCGCATCTTGATGAGTAATGCGTGGGCCTCCGCAAATTTTGATGAGCTTGGGACTGATGCCGGGAGTATTTTTTAGTACTTCCAAAAATTTTTTAAGTTCCACAATGTGTTCGTCACGTTGGGTTACCACCCGGGATATCAGCACGGCATCGGCCTCTAGCTCAACAAGTTTTTTGACAAGTTCCTCCACTGAAACCTGCGCCCTTAAATTGTGGGCTTTCATCCATGGGTAACGTTCAAAACCCCAGTCATGGGCAAAACCCTTCATGTTAAAAATGGCATCAATGCCCACGGTATGGGCATCCGACCCGATACAAGCCCCTACAACCACCAATTTGCGGCCGATTTTTTCTTCAATCAATTTGTTAACATCCTCAAAATTGAGGACGGGGTTTTCAAGTTTAGAAACCTTTATGGATGAAAAATCAATTTCGTGGGTTGTGCTTCCATACACCACAAAAAAAGTGGTTTCCGTGCTCATGGCCTCCATATGAGCCACCAAAATTTTTTCAAATCCCATTTTTTTCAAAAATTCAACGGCCGCTTGTTTTGCTTCGGGGGAAGTTTGAACAGGAAGGGTGAAGGATAATTGAACCATCCCGTCACCATGAATGTCGCCAAAGGGTTTGATTATTGTGGTCATGAGAAAACTAAGGATAGCATCGATAGAGGAGGAGGGAAAATGATTTGTTGCGAACCTTGCCTGCCCGCCTCAGGAGGGTGTTCGCCCTACGTTATCAATCCCTCTCCTTGGGTTGCAGAATATCCATGAAAGGGTTGCAATATCGGCGTGCTTTTTGGAAAACGCCCTCCAGGCCACGGCCCCCATCTCTTTTTCGTGGCATATTGGCAAAATAGCCGTTTTCGATGGTTTCCATAAGTCCGTGTTCTTTTATTTTTTTAAGGAAATCGAGCGTGTTGTCTACTACAGACCTTGCACGGCGGGCCAGTTTCCCATTGGGATTAAATTGAATTTCATCTCCTAAAGATCGCGCAGAATTAAATATGTAATTGGCATTTTTTAAACCCAAGAAACGGTCCTGCAAATGTGGGTTGTGGATGGCCTCGGTATTCATGCCCAAAAGTTGCACGACTTGCTTGGTGGCCACCCCCACCAGATTGAACATGGCGTCGTAGACATGGCTGGTGAAAATATCACCCGTCATGTGACGAGTGGGGGGCATGTATTTAATGGGATGACGCGGGAAAACATCGCGCACCAGCTGGGCCATGGCCAGTTCATAGACAAAACTGTCTTCGATGGTCGGGTCCATTTCAAAGGCATGCCCCAGTCCCATTTGTTCTTCACGAAGCCCCGCATTTTTTGCGAATTGTTCATTGATGAAATGAGATGCCAAAACCTGGTGATGATTTTCGTAAGCTTCGGCCGTGGTTAAATAATTATCTTCCCCGGTTTGAATGCCAATGCCGGCGCGAGCGACAATCAAGCGCGAAAAATATTGGTCGACAAAAGTGCGCTTCATGTTGATGTCGCGGAAAAGAATGCCATACATGGCGTCATTTAAGAGATAGTCCAGATTTTCCTGGGCCCCCATTACGGCAATTTCAGGCATGCACAGGCCGGATGAATAATTACACAAACGAATGTAGCGGTTTAGCTCTTCGGATACTTCATCTAAGGCTTGTCGCATGATTTTAAAATTTTCCTGGGTGGCATAGGTGCCTCCAAACCCTTCGGTGGTCGCACCGTGCGGGACATAATCAAGAAGGCTTTGCGCCGTTGAACGGATGACGGCAATAATATCAGCTCCATTTTGGGCACAGGTGACGGCCTGTTTGACGTCTTCGTGGATATTACCCGTGGCCACAATCAAATAACGAAACGGGGTCCACTGGTATCCAAACCGTCCGCGCATTTTTTCCTTGTGACGGCGTGAGGCGTCGAGCATTTTGATGGTTTCATCCACCCCGGGTTTCAAGGCTTGTTTTATTTCTTCAAAACTGGGTTCGGGCAGGCTGTTGATGTCCAAACTTCCTTCGGCCACTTTGTGGGCCATTTCTGAAAAAGAAATTTTGGGGTTCTTTATTTTTGCGGCAGCCACCCAGGTGGCTGCGCCAAGCGAAAGCTTGTATCGGTCAATTTTATCCACAAACAGGTTGGTTAAAGGGGTGGGGGTGGGTCCGTCCGAGCTAGCCCCTGTTAATCCAAAGAGTCTTAACGTGGCCCGTTCGATGGATACCGTTGAGTGCATCTCGATGTATTTTTGAATGGGACGTACCAAGCCTTCGGCAAGTTCACGACAGGTATCGACTTTGTCGCGGTCCAGATTGAGTTTAGCCATTTATTTTTTGGTGTGGTTCAAAAAGGCTGATACAGTTTTTCAGGAAATAAAAAACAACCAAGGCCATGAATCATTTGCATTCCTGCATAAAAGCGGAGGTCTTGGGTAAAAACACATTTTTGTTGTATCAAAAAAATTTAAAACCACGTTTTTTGGAACCTTGACGACTGATGACTCTTATAATTGGCTTTTAATGGCTTTGCTTGTTGAGCAAGAGCAATCGGTGTCATGCGGTTCCGGGTATATGTATTCCTTTTGTTCGTAATTTCTTAAAACAATTTTATCCTTCTCTTTTCTTACAACGTAATCAGGAAGGATGGGTATTTTGCCGCCGCCGCCCGGTGCATCAATCACAAAGGTGGGGATGGCAAGCCCTGAAATATGTCCTCTTAACGATTCGATAATTTCGATCCCTGTTTGAATGGGGGTTCTAAAATGCCCGATACCTTCGGATAAATCGCATTGGTACAGGTAATAGGGCTTCACCCTCATGGCAATCAGGTCGTAACACAGTTTGCGCATGACCGATGGGCAACTGTTTACCTTTCGTAACAAAACCGACTGATTCATAACGGGAATACCATTATCCACCAAAAGCGCACAAGCCTTTTTTGCTTCCGGGGTTATTTCGTAGGGGTGGTTAAAATGCGTCATAAAGTAGAGGGGTTGGTATTTTTTGAGCATGGCCACCAGGCTTGGAGTAATACGCATGGGGCATACCACCGGAATGCGTGAGCCGATGCGGATGGTGTAAATGTGGGGCATGGCACGCAAGCGTGAAATGACACTTTCGAGCAGTTTTTCCCCCACGACAAGGGCATCCCCCCCTGAAATGATGACATCATGGATTTCCGGATGGTTTTGAATGTACCCGATGCCTTGGTCAATTTGGCGATCAATATGGCTGGCTTTTTCCAGAATAACACGGCGGCGTGTGCAAAAACGGCAATAGACCGAGCAGATTTCGGTAATTAAAAACAGCACACGATCGGGGTAGCGATGCACCAGACCGGGGACGGGCATGTCGGTGTCTTCGGCCAGGGGGTCGCGCATATCCACACCGGGCTCAATGCGCATTTCCAGGCGTGAGGGGACTGTCTGAAGTTTGATGGGGCATTCGGCGTTTTTTTCGTCGATTAAGGACAAATAGTAGGGAGTGGCTGTGAATTTGTATTTTCCCAGTGTGGAGCGGATGCCATTCACTTCATTTTCAAACATGGGGAACAAATCCACAAATTCTTCAGGAGTGGTGACCAGGTTTTGATATTGCCAGTGCCAGTCGTTCCATTGCTCGGGGGTAATCTGGGCCCATTTTTTAAAGCGTTGCCAGTAGGGTTTGGCAGATGATGTGGATGTTTCAATATATGTTTGCATAGATTTCTCCTGTAGGGGCGCTGCTTGCCGCGCCCTCAAATTGGCTGCTTGCCGCGCCCTCAAATTGGGCGCGGCAAGCAGCGCCCCTACGTAAATCGTTCTTCAAACCATTTTTTCAATGACGCATGTTCTCGGAGCAAATTGAACATCAGCTCTGCATGGCCGGGTACATACCCACTTCCCATGACCAAATGAACATCGTGGCCCACGCCTTCAGTACCCAAGACTACGCGCTGGAAAGAGGTGTTCATGCCAAAAAATAAAACTGTTCCTCCTTCACGGCAGGAAAGGATGCCGGACATTTCAGTGTCAGGAACATTGGTTGAATGCAAGACCACATCGGCCATGGTGCCACGGGTTTGGCTATGCACCCATTCATGCACTTTGAGGGTTTGGGTTGAATCGATCAAACCAAAATGCCCTTTCAAATTTTCCTGGCACCAGCTCACGGCTTCTTGGGAAGTGTCCACACCGTAAACACTGGCTCCCAATATTTGGCTCATGGCCGCCATGCTTTTTCCGGCTTTTCCCAAACCTATAATCAAAACCTTGCTTCCTTCTTTAACAAATCTTTTAGCCTGTGCCGGGGCTCCACAAATATCCAAAGCGGCTAAAGTTACGCCCAAGGGCAGATCATCGGGAATTTTGGACGCAAGGCCTGAAGCAAAAAGAATGGCGTGCCCTGTGACATCCACGCGTTCCTTGCTTTTATCTACATGGGTGATCGCATCGATATGAAGAGGCGTTAGCGTGAGTGAAACCAAGGTGATGATGGAATCTCCCACTTTGAATATTTCTTTTAAAGGGTGTTTGGGCCCTATTTGGATGACCTTTCCCAGGCACACGCCCCCTGAATCGGTGACGGGATTATGCATTTTGCCGCGGGTCTGGATTATTTGATGGATATGGTCTCGTAGGGGCGCCGCTTGCTGCGTCCCTAAATTGGGCGCCGCTTGCCGCGCCCCCAAATTGGGCGCAGCAAGCCCTGACACCGTATGGTGCAGGGCAAGCGGCGCCCCTACGAGTTGATGAAAACTCGCCGAATCAATCTGCAGTTGGGAAACTTCGATCAAGATTTCATTATCAAAAATGGGAAGACGGGTGTCTAATTTTTGGGCATTTTGGGGAAGGGTGTAAGCCGGCGTGATGACACGATGAATTCCCCAAACATGACCATGAGTTCGGAATGATGACATACGGAAGTAAGTGTAACAGGCCTTCTAGGTGGCAACAAGACACGGCGCGTTAGAACTTTAATGGCGTGGCTCGTCGCTGGAGCCAACCGACATTGGTGCTTGACAAGGGAGGGGGGGATTTAATAAAAGCTCCCTTCCCTAAACGGAGATCAAATTTATGGCTAATCATCCATCCGCCTTAAAAAGGCATCGTCAAAGTGTTAAACACCGTGCGCAGAACATCGAAATGCGTGCCAAAGTCAAAGCCGCTATCAAGAAATTGAAAGTAGCCAAAAAGGATGATGTGGCTAATTTGCTTCGTCAGGTCTCCAGCCTTCTTCATAAAGCCGCCCAAAAAGGGGTTATTCATAAAAGAAATGCCTCTCGTCGCATTTCTCGTCTGACCAAAAGCACTCATAAGAAAGCTGCTTAACAAAAACTTCAAAGCGACCTTAATTCTTGCCATTTTTTATAAAATAACTCACTCTTGATTTCTTTAACTTTGGCGAAAACTTGATTTTGAGGTTTGGTTCCTCACAGGTTTTGTCCTAGAAAAGGGTAACTATGAGTGATGTTTTAGTTGTGGCTTCGAAGGTAAAAAAATACGTTAAAGATAAATCCCAGATGAGTACGTCATCTGCCGTGATGGAAGTGTTGACACGGGAAGTAACCAAGCTTTTAGACCAGGCCATTGCCCATGCCCAGCAAGATGGCCGTAAAACGGTGATGGATCGCGATTTCCCAGGGCAATAAATAGGGGGAGTAGAGGAGTCAAGATACAGTAGTCAGGGGTCAGTAGTTAGAAGAAGCTCCCCAAAGTTTTTCCATTCTGACTACTAACTTCTGTATCCTGACTCCTTCCCCAATAAAGCCATTGCCTTGACATTCATTTTTCTCTGCGATAGCTCCCCAACCGTGAAAGAAATTTTAGCTAAAATTGTTGAAAAAACAGCTCTTGAAGCGCGTTGGTTGAATACCCTTTCTTTGTTGGAAATGATTGGGGCGCGCAAGATTGGTAAAACTGTTTGCCAAGCTCACCCCGCCTTGGAAATTCTGGAACATTTAAATGACGAAACCCGTCATGCCCTTATTTTTAAAAAATTAAGCCGAGCTCTTGATGAACGGGCGGAAACCTATTTATGTCGTGACGAAGCCATCAGCTATTTTCAAATGCTTGATGCAACGGCTTCAGAGTGGCTTTCAGAACAAATAGGGACGGAAGAACCTTATTATAATTATTGTTTTGTGACTTGTTTGATTGAGCGAAGGGCCATGCAAATTTATCCTGTATACAAAAAAATAACTCCCCATCCAGTGGTGCAAAGAGAATTAGCGCAAATCATTGCTGAAGAAACAAATCACCGACACTTTATTGAGGAAGAAATAAAAAAACTTCAGCAGAAAACAGGTGTTTCCCTTGTAGAAGAGGGACAAAAAATCGAACAAGATTTTTTTGATATTTTTATGGAGTCGGTCAAAAGAGAGATTTCTTGAATCTGAATGTAGGGACAATCCTAATAAGGGGCGCGGCAAGCGGCGTCCCTACGAATCACCCTTTCAATTTTTCCTGCAGTTCACCCCGTTCGAACATTTCAGTGACAATATCGCAGCCGCCGATAAATTCCCCATTGATGAAAATTTGGGGGAGGGTGGGCCATTGGGTGAAGTCTTTGACGCCCTGACGGATGCTGGGGTCAGCCAAGACATCAACGCCGACCACTGACTTGGCGCCGGCTTCTTTAAGCATGTTAATGGCCTGGGCTGAAAAGCCGCATTGAGGAGCCTCTGGAGTTCCCTTCATGAAAATGACGACCTTGTTTTTTGAAACGGTATCTTTGATTTGTTGTTGCATGGTTGACATATTTTTTTGTGTAGGGGCGGGGTAACCCCGCCCTTACGATTGTTTTGTTTTCTCCCACTGGCTTGGGGAATAGGTTTTTAGCTTGAGGGCATGCAAGTCGGCTTTCATGGTTTCTCCCAGGGCGTTAAAAACCATTTTGTGTTGTTCAAGCAATCCTTTTCCCTCAAAGGCTTCAGAGACAACCAAAGCTTCCAAATGGTCGCCATCGCCCACCAGATCACGCACGGAAACCTGCGAGCCCGGGAGGGATTTTTCAATGCATTCTTTCACAAATTGAAGCGATACAGCCATGGGAAGTGTTTTGGTAACAGGCTTTGTAGAGTGTGTCAAGATGGGAAGGTTTCCACAAGAAAGCCAAATTCTTGATCCATTCCTGTATCTAAAACGGCACCACCCCATAGAGTCAAGAGATAACCCAAACCATTTAAGGTTCCCCCATTCAAGATAGCGCCTGTTCGGAGTTTAAAATTCCATGATGCTCCAGAGCGTCAATCAAGGGCAGGGGAAAACTTGTTTGGATGGGATGGGTTTGTAAACCGATGATATTCGGGTTGTCGTAAATTCCTGTGGTTTCTTGAAGCAGGTTTACACACCATTCCATGACAAGAGGATGCTCGGCCCGTATGTCCAGAACAACGCCATCATCTCCCCTGGGCCTTAAGTGATTCACAAAGCCTTGTAAAAATTCTTTGGCCCCTTGGGGGGGAATACCCTGCCATCCAAAATAGTTGATGTGAAGAGGAACTGGGTTGTTTTTTTCGTAATCCAAAATGAGCCGGGCTTTTTGACGGGTGCGCGGATCCCTTGTAACCACCCCTTCTAAAAACTTTTCAGAACACAAATTTTCTGCAGAATCAAAAATAATTATTTCGTTGGTGTCATCCTCTACTCTGTCTAAATGAAGCAAGATCATGTCGCCTTCTTGAATGTGTTGAGCCTCTATTTCCTGGATGATTTGGCGAATGGAAATAGCGCGAGTAGAAAATTGAACAACACGTTTCCCGGGAGCCAGGGCGCGAAGAGTGGTGGGCCCACCCACAAGCATCATGGGCAAGGTGATTCCCTGGGCCCATTTTTCAGGAAGGTATGGAGAGGTGGAAGGTGCATGCCTTTGTGGCCGATTGTTTCTGTCGACTCTTGTTTCCCATGTTCGGCGGACATAGGTGAGCAATTCTTTTTTTCCTTGGGCGGCTTCAACCAAAAGGTCTCTAGAAGGTTGTTGACAAAGTCAAATCGACCCTTCGATCACCGCGTAGCGGGATCCCGTGCGCGGGACGGGGCTCCCTCCAGAGGCGGGCAGGCAGGGTGTTCATGATTTGTTAAGTATAAGTATATACTAGGACATGGTGAGCTTCGTCGAACCATGGATTGGGACTTCGTCAACGCTGTTAAGAAGATACCCATGGGTAATCTCCGTCAGTTGGTAGTTTTTCATTAAATAATAGCTGGCACCCATCGTCTGCTACAATACGATTAAAATAGTCCCGTTTTTCGTGAGCCGTTAATCCCTTGGTCAGATTTTTAAAATGGCTGAAAAAATTGATAATGCAAACGATGTCATTATCAGTGGTGGAAAGCCCTTGTCGACATACTTTTTGTAAAAAGATTTTTATTGCTATCTCATTTTGTGTGTCTTGAACAAAATGAGGATCTAAGAAGCGATACAGATTCGAAAATATATTTTTAATAATCTCACTCATGAGACGGAGCGGAATCCCTTGTTCATAAAGTGAAAAAAACAGATTAATATTTACCCAAGCGGGACATTTGGAATGAGTGCTCCATTGGAGGAAGGCCTCGGCTTCAAGAAGATGCAATGTAATTTGTTGGGGGCCGCTTTCGGGAGTATCTATTGCAATAACATCCCCATGCCGTACAATGACTGGTTCGTTGACGGCGGTTTTGGTTATTCCTTTAATAACATAGATTTTAGTATCCCCCTGATTTTGAGATGTGAGGGTAAGGCTTCCATCTTTGTTGGGTAAGAGCGTGGCTGCATAAAGGCCAGCTATACCAGAATAGCGATCCGAGGGCTGGTTGGCTAAAGCGACCCTATGTTTGAATATATCCAGATGCACGGGATGCGCCTCTTTCAGACTTAAGCTGACATGGTTACCGGCCTTATCATGCCATTGTTTCAGATTTTTTGATCTGCTTTGGGCTGGCCATATTCGAACATGCAAATCTTTGGTTTCAGTTTCGGAAACGCCCAATTTCAAACGAAGTGAATAAGACTTTTCGGTAAAAGAACCCAGTTTATGAAAGCGTCCGGGGGATAGTTGTTCCCAATGGCCGTCGCATTCAACCCACAGGCCGAAGGTTTTATTTTCGGGAGTGAGCAAGTCTGAAATATAAACCCCTTCGTCATCAGCGATGATTCTGGCCGTGAACGGGGGAAGTCCTTCCATGATCATGTCCCCTTGACTTCCCAAAGTGTACCATTGGGGAAACCCCGATTGATGAATGTTAAGCCTGGTCCCCCCTGCAATTTGTGGCGTCCTATCAAAAGATAAATGCTGGCCATAGGCTTCTACAACATCGTTATTAACGGCAGGAAGAATAACAGGTGTGACCCCGAAGACAGGATGCCCCAAAGCGACAGCCGGTGAAAATGCAGGAGAAAGATCTTGTTCTTTTTTGCCGGGCCCAATGGCCAGCAGGGCCGCATGAAAAGTGGCCAGATAGGGCCAGTCGGCGAGGGCTTCAACCCCTGCCAAATGCAAAAATCCGATAAGAGTGCGTGCCATCACGGCAAGGTTTTGTGGATCGGCATTGGAGACATGGGAAGTTAAGAGATAGGGAATGCTGTTGATAAACCGGGCCCGCTGGAAGTCTTCAAGGCGCAATCGATCATAAAGGGGGAGTATTATTTCCTGATAGATGGTTTTGATTTCATCCGGAAAATAGCCCAATTGTTCCAATTTTTTTACACACTGATCTGAAAAGGCCAAGGGGTCATAGGCTGGGCGGCCAAGGATGTCATGAAAAAAGGGAACCCCTTTTTCCATAAAGAAATTGCGTAAGAAAGCGGTCGATTCAAGTTGAAGTGTTCGTCTTACCAAGGCCTCAAATATTTCCCTGATTTTTTCAGGGGTCGTTGCCTGTTTCCAGGAAATAGGGTCGTTGTAATAACGTTTGGCTATTTCGTGATCCCCTTCATGAATCAGGGCCCTTTGACAGGCCGCTTTCATCATTTCTAAACGGGTGGTGCCCTTGATACCATTACATGAAAAAACGGTGAGGCCGGTTCCTGCGGAAAATCCCCCCGTGCTTTCCTTACTATGAAGAAACAGGATTTTTTCATGTCTGGAAAGAGCGTCCCATTGCCCCCTGGAATAAGCATTTGCAAAATCGAGCGCATTATAAAAGGCAACCCCCACTTGATAGGGGTCTTCCAAATAGACATGAATTCCATCAAGGTCATCAAGGGGCACGAATTTGAATTGATCAATGACAAACTGGAGTTGGGCTAGTTTATGAATGGCTTCCTTACGCTGGGCCTTGTTTGCAGGGGAGGGTGATGAGAACAAGGTGCCATAGGTATTGACCATATGCCCAATCACTTGGGCATGAAGACCGGGAAAACGTAACGCTAGCCGGTCTGTGGAAATATCGGGGGCATGTTTGAGAGCTCGAGCAGCCTGCCTGACAGCTTGTTCTGTTTTTTTGAATACGACCCTGAGTTGATTCGCCCTTTTTGCCGCCTGATAAAGGGCGTTGGTTCCCCTATTCAGGATTCTTTTCTCGTCTCTTGATAAATGCTCCCCGTGAATTTGTCTTAACTGGGCCCGGCTGGCCCGGGGGTTTCTTTTGATGGCATCATAAACCGCTTCAAAGCGGTTCCCCAAACGATACAAGCCCAGACTGCGGTCAAGAGCCTCGGCAAAAGCTTGATCAGAAGAGGGAAGATGGGACGTTCCCTGTGCTAGTTGATGTAAGGTCCTGTGTGGAAGAGGCGCGCGAACCCGCCTTGAGGGCATACGGGGGACCAGCATTGCCGAGGCAAACACACCCGGGCGATAAGACCCAGCACCGACCCCCCTGGTCATGTTGATATTTGGTGGTGACATTACAAGATGGTTGTTTCGGCAAATGCCCAGAAAAGTTGCGGGATGTGGATCGACTCGATGCATAAACAAATTGGGGGTAGAAAATATAGGTATTTTCAGGGAATTGGAGTAAAAAAGGCGAGGATTTCTT
>MGPH01000064.1:51722-55476 GCA_001797365.1 Deltaproteobacteria bacterium GWA2_45_12 | reverse complement strand
TCACGGAAAAGATAACACAAAAATACAAACTATATAAAGATAATAATTAAATGGTCAGAGCACTAGCACTGCCTGTACTGCAACATCGATATCTTTGTCCAAATCAAACTCGCCTGACGCGTTTTCCCTAGCCCCACCCTTTTTTTCAATTCCCCCAAACGTTGATGACTCACTTTGGTCACTTTTTCAGTGGTGTTTATTTGGTCCTGAAAAGTCAGAACCGTGTAATAAGAACGTGCCACGTCTTCATAAATCCCAAAGATAAAATGAAGTTTTTTTTCAACAGGGACCCTTTTTGCATCTCTTATACATGAATCAGGCTTCAAAAAATAGAAAACTTAATGATTTTTTTGAGAAAAACTTGGTTTTAGTTGTATGGATTTAAAATAGCTGGGTGTTGTTCATTTTTTTGGGTATTATTTTTTTATGAAAAAAAATGATGCCTTTCCTCTTTATTTATTCATCTTCACATTCATTCTTTCAGGCTCTGGCTGCGGAGGCAATAGTAGCAGTAGTGGAAGCGGCGGCGGAAGCAACGGTGGAGCCATTACTTTTGTTGCAGCCGACTGTCAAAACAATCTGGCCGGATTCCTGGCCCCTGCCGGTGTGACCGATTGGGCCTACTGGCTAGATGGCCCGGATTTAGTCCAACTCTCTGCCAGTGATTTTGATTTGATTGTCATGGATTATTCTTCGGATGGCAGCGAAGGGGGCGAGTTTACCGCCCTTGAAATAGCCAATTTAAAAGCTTCTGGCACGGGCAAAACCGTTTTGGCCTATATGAGCATCGGTGAGGCCGAAGCCGACCGTTTTTATTGGGACCCTACCTGGGTGGATGGAAGCAACAACCCCGTCGATGGCATTGCCCCCGACTGGCTTTTTGCCTCCAACCCCGATTTCCCCGACAATTATAAAGTGCAATATTGGGACACCGATTGGCAGGACATTATCTACGGAGATGCTACAGCTTATTTAGACCGTATTATAGCTGCCGGCTTTGATGGTGTTTATCTGGATATTATTGATGCCTTTGAATACTTCGGCCCCGATGGGGAAAGTAGCGTTGACCGTGCCACTGCCGGCGAAGACATGATCGCTTTCGTGCTGGCCCTGACCACTTATGCACGCACCCTTGATGCAAACTTTATGATCTTTCCCCAAAATGGCACGGCCATTTTTGAGGAGGAAAGCGCCTGCGATTATCTGGCCGCCATCAACGGCCTTGGTAGCGAGGATAACTGGTATTATGGGGATGCCGAAAATAACAACGACCTCGACTTGGACCATGCCGATGAAGTCACCCCTTATCTGGATGAAGTTATCGATTCCGGCAAAATGGTTTTGGCCATCGATTATGTCAGTGACGCCGATAAGGTGGATGATTTTTACACCCGGGCCCAGGCAGCAGATTATTTGCCCTATGTTTCGGTGCGTGACTTGAATGCGCTCACGGCGCAGCCTTAAGATGGATTTTTTTTGAGAAAAGAAGATTGAAGTTTTTTGCGTCAAATTTAGCCCCCCATATCTTTCCCCCGCTATTTGCCAAAAAATGAAAAACCCTTTTGGCAAACATCCCTTTTTCAGTAGAGGGGGGGCTTTCATTAAAGGCAGCACCCCACATTTCTACCGCTTTTTTGGCAGAAATTTTTTGTTTTTTAAATACCGCCTCAACATCAAGCACATCATCTATCGTATAACGATTGATCTTGCCAACCGACCATATAGTGGGTTCTAAAATTGAAACTGAAATTTTACCGAATTTTTTATAAAATTTGGCATTCTTCTCAAAACGAGTATACCCCACCATCCCCCAACGGCTAATATCTTCGGCATATTCACAGGCAATACCCGTCTGACGGGAAACATTCTTTACGGCAGAATCAATTTCACTCCAGTGAGAAGAACCTTTGATGGCACAATCAATATCCTGCGTGGGACGAACACCTCCCAAAAAACAGGAGGCAACACCCCCTGTCAGATAGACAACAATGGGATGCTTTAATTCTAAATTGAGTTGTTTGAAAAAATTGTCGATATCCTTTTTTAACATAACGAAGCTGCCAGTTTATTTAAACGGGTTACCAATTGCTCATACCCCTTTTTACCAAACACGTAAGAAGCCCTGGCTCTGGACAGGCGTGTTGACACCCCCGATTTTTTAATACCCGCCACCTGCAAAATACTTATAACCGTTGGCTGAAGTATTTGCACTGCCCGAATAATTTTCTGATTTTTTGTTGAAGCTTTTTTAAGCAACACTCTTGCGACAAGATCGGCTTCATGCCGATTAAGGACGATTTCCGGCTTGGGTTGACTATCAAGCAAAGTGCCCGGAGTAACCTGCAATGCCCCGGCCAAACGAAACAAGGTCGACAAATTACATTCTTTGTTACCCCCCTCAAGATTGACGAGATTCGGTCTTGAAACACCTGACAGTCTGGCTAACTGAGCCACACTTAAAGCTTTTGACAATCTCCAGGATTGTAATTGATGTGGAAAATTCATTTAAAAAATCGTATCTGATCAGATACGATTTGTCAATATCACTGATATCAAAGAATTTTGGCTTTTTCATCTCACGAACACTTGCCAGCCCATTTAAGTATGCTATAGCTAACCCCCTTTATGCCCCAAAATAAAAAACCAACCGAACTCGCCAACCTCATGCGCCAGCGTATTTTAGTGCTTGATGGCGCCATGGGGACCATGCTGCAACAGGAAAATCTGACGGCTTCTGATTTTGGCGGGGCCAGTCTTGAAGGATGCAACGAAAATCTCGTTTTTACCCGCCCAGACATCATTTTAAACATCCACAAAAAATATTTTGAAGCCGGCGCCGATATTGTTGAAACCAATTCATTTGGCAGTACACCGCTGGTTCTTGCTGAATACGGGCTTCAGGAAAAAACCCATCTCATCAACAAGACAGCCGCCGAACTGGCTCGCAAGGCCGCCAGGGAATTTTCAACACCGGCCAAGCCCCGTTTTGTGGCCGGCTCGATGGGCCCCACCACCAAGGCCATTTCAGTCACGGGCGGAGTCACTTTTGATAAGCTCACCCAAAATTTTTATCAACAAGCCCTGGGCTTGCTTGATGGCGGCATCGATTTATTTCTTTTGGAAACCGCGCAGGACACACGCAATATCAAGGCCGGTGTGATCGGTGTTCAGAAAGCCTGCCAGGAATTTGGCAAAAAACTTCCCCTCATTGTTTCGGGCACTATTGAACCCATGGGCACCATGCTTGCCGGGCAGGCCGCCGATGCCCTCGTCGTTTCCCTTTCGCACGTCGAACTTTTAGCCATTGGGTTAAACTGCGCCACAGGGCCGGAATTCATGACCGACCACATCCGCACCATCCATGAACTGGCCGATTGTTCTGTTTCGTGCTACCCCAACGCGGGGCTGCCGGATGAAGAAGGAAAATATTTGGAAACCCCCGAATCGCTGGCCCGCCAACTGGAACGATTTGCCGATAACCGCTGGCTTAACATCGTGGGCGGATGCTGCGGCACCACACATAAGCATATAGCGGCCATTGTCCAAATGATCGTTGGCAAAAAACCCCGTGTTTCTCCCCATGGAATGAAGGGTCGAAGTTTTTATAGCGGCATTGAAACCGTGGAAGCAACAGCCGACAATCGTCCCCTCATTGTAGGGGAACGCACCAATGTCATCGGGTCACGTCTGTTTAAAAATTTGGTGAATGACGAAAAATGGGATGAGGCCACCGACATCGCCCGCCGCCAAGTCA
>MGPH01000064.1:35766-51528 GCA_001797365.1 Deltaproteobacteria bacterium GWA2_45_12 | reverse complement strand
AAAGAAAATTGGAGATCGCCAAACGGTCACATCATTTTCTGACAACAAAATACGGGCTGCGCCAGGAAGATATCATCTTTGACCCACTTGTTTTCCCCTGTGCCACCGGGGATGAAAACTACATTGGCGGCGCTGTTGAAACCATCGAAGGCATTCGCCTCATCAAAAAAGAATTCCCGTATTGCAAAACTGTTTTGGGTATTTCCAATATTTCGTTTGGGCTTCCCCCGGCTGCACGCGAAGTGGTCAATTCTGTTTTCCTCTACCACTGCACCCAAGCCGGTCTAGATTTGGCCATTGTAAACGCCGAAAAATTGGAAAGATTTGCCAGCATTCCCCCAGAAGAAAAGAAATTGGCGGAGGATTTGTTGTTTAACGTAGGGGCGAAAAATTTTTCGCCCCTACAGGATTGGCGCAAACAAACCAAAGAAGAAAAAGCCACCATCAACCGGGCCAATATCGCCACCCTAGCGGATCATTTTAGAAACACGGTTAAATCCGTAAGGGCGATTCATGAATCGCCCCTACCGTTAGACGAACGTCTCGCTCAATACATCATTCAAGGCACCAAAGACGGCCTCATCCCCGACCTCGATTTGAAATTAAAGGAAAAGATAAAACCTCTCGACATCATCAACGGCCCCCTGATGGCGGGAATGAGCGAAGTCGGCCGGCTTTTTAACAACAATGAATTGATTGTGGCCGAAGTACTTCAATCGGCCGAGGCCATGAAGGCCGCCGTGAGTCATTTGGAACAGTTCATGGAAAAAGCGGATGTGGTTGCCAAGGGAAAGGTGCTCTTGGCCACAGTAAAGGGCGATGTGCACGACATCGGCAAAAATTTGGTCGAAATCATTTTGAAAAATAACGGTTATAACGTCATCAACTTGGGTATCAAAGTTCCACCGGAAGAAATCATCCGTGCCGTCAAGGAACATAAACCGGATATCATCGGCCTCTCTGGCCTGCTTGTTAAATCAGCTCAACAAATGACAATCACGGCGGCGGATCTTAAAATGGCCGGTATTCAAATTCCCCTGCTTGTTGGTGGCGCCGCCCTTTCGGATAAATTCACGCGCACCAAAATCGCCCCCAGTTATTCCACCCACACCTTTTATGCCAAGGACGCCATGACCGGGTTGCGGCTGGCTAATCAATTAATGGACCCCAAGGCCAAAGATCAATTGGTGGAAGAACATACGAAATTGGGCGGCGAATCCAACGTAGGGGCGCCGCTTGCCGCGCCCCTACCGCCCGAAACAACAATCCGATCCAAGGATGTCCGCACCGACATCGACATTCCCCCCGCGCCCTACCTCGATCGAAAAAAGAGGGATGTCCCTCAATTGGAAGAAATCTGGGAATACATCAATCCCCTCATGCTCTATGTTCGCCATCTGGGTTTTAAAGGGGCGTTTGAAAAAAAATTGGCCGACCGCGACCCGAAAGCCCTCGAACTGAAGGCCGTGGTGGATGATGTAAAAGAAGTGGCCAAAAAATTCATGAAGGTCAAAGCCGTATGGCAATTCTTTGAAGCAGAAAGTGAGGGGAATTCCATCCATTTGTTCAAGCCGGGCGAGACCAAACCGGTTCATACATTTAAATTCAACCGGCAGAGGAAGGAGAACGGATTGTGTTTGGCGGATTATGTCCTTCCATCAACATCCACCCTCCCCCTACCCCCTCCCCTTTCCGCGTACCGGAATCCCGCTACGCGGGACAAGGGAGGGGGGAATTCCCTCTCCCCTTGTGGGAGAGGGTCAGGGAGAGGGGTCAGAGACCACGTTGCCCTTTTCGTCGTCGGCGCGGGCCATGGGGTGCGTGAGAAGGCTGATGAGTTCAAAAACAAGGGAGAATATTTGAAATCCCACGCCCTTCAAGCCTTGGCCATTGAAACTGCCGAAGGATGCGCCGAATGGATCCATCGGCGTATACGGGAGGACTGGGGTTTTCCCGATGACCCTGGCACGACAATGAAGGACCGCTTTCAGACCAAGTATCGCGGTAAAAGATACAGCTTTGGCTACCCTGCCTGCCCCCACCTGGAAGACCAGGCCGGGCTTTGGACACTTCTGAAACCCGAGGAAATTGGAATCCACCTTACCGAGGGCTTCATGATGGAGCCCGAGGCGTCTGTTTCGGCCCTTGTCTTTCATCACCCCGACTGTGTTTATTTTGGGGTTGGAAGTGACGAAGCGAATTCTTAAAATTCTTCACCAAATTTTCATCAAATCCTTGACAGTTTTTTAAAAAAATTCTTATACCTGCCTTTAGAGGGAGGAAAAATTTTTTCATTTAAGAGGAGAGGTTTTTTGCTCTCCTCTTCTTCCTATTTTCCTTTTTCCTTCCCCCCATTATTTTTTATGTCCTTTGAAGACGCAGCATCCCCTGCCTCTGGCAGATCATCTGCCACAGATGGCTCTTACGGCACCGGACCATCGGTTGCCCAAGTTTCAACTCCTTTTATTATCGAACCCACAGAACCAGATCCATCTTTATCACGATCTATATGGCTTGATGAAAGGGGGCATCCTTATTGGACATTACGTCCCACTTCACGGTTTCCCCGCTTATGGCAAGACAGGGTTCCACATCAACCAGAAATTTCTTTTTTAGATCCCTTGGTCCAAGCGCATCATGCCTTTCGTAGCCCTCCGGCCGAAATGCGGGAAGAAACTCCTGTGGAACTTATTCATCCCCCTATCGAAGATGCAGCCGTCGTCGTTTTTCCAGGCTTTTTCAATTATGGGCCAGAGGATGAATGGATGGATACTTTGGCCCGTCATTATGCCTTAGGGGGCATCATCCTGCATGTGGGCCCCTTTGGGGATATAAAACGTCATCCTTCCTATTCTATTTATGGAAGCCATGAAGCCGTCGTCCAGCCCAATTGGGCTCACGAAGTCCCCTTGGTTCTTTTTCGTTTGGCCAAGGCCTTAAGCGATCCCAATACCCGGCTGGCAAACGTAAAAAAACTTTTTCTTGTGGGCTATTCCAAGGGTGGTTTTGCGGCCCATGGGTTGAAAGTATTGGCCACAATTTATGATTACGAAAAAAATGACGGAACATTCCCTCCGTTAGCCCATGCGCTCTATCCTGGATTGGACCTTCTTCGCCCGGCACTGGTCAAATGGGTGATGCCTTACTTGAAAGATAATCGTCTCCATATGTATGCCCCCCCTGCCGCCGGGGTTCCACTGACCGACATTGCCAAGGCCATGGACAAAATCTTATGCGGGGAATCCGGGCCCTTTTATGCTGAAGATTTTTTAGGCGACCGTTTTGCTTGTTTTGGGACCGAATTGGCTGATCGGGTTATCTTGGCCGAAAGACCCGAAACACTTTTTGGGGAATTAAGACAAGCCCAGGTTCTTCAAGGGGGACCTGTTCGTGCGGCTGTGGTCACAGCCACCCATGCCGGTTTCCGCTATGGTGTCAGTCCTCTTTTAGGGGCTGGTGGAAAAAAGAGTGATGGGGTGTCCCGTATCCCCAAAGAACTTCCCCCTAATTTTGTGATTTTAGAAAAACCAGATGCGCACCTTAATCTGGTTAATTTTGGGAAAACAGCCTTGGCCCTTCAAAGGATCATTCACGATCGAGAAAAAGAAAGAGCCACTGGGACCCCACTCCGCACTTCCACTCCATCACGACCCAACCATTTTCGGCCATCCGCACCCCAAAGATGGTTCCCTCGATTATTTAAAGGGCGGCCTACCCTTTCACTTTTAAGGCGGGGCTAATTGCTGACCCAGGGAATGAAAAACTCGGGGGCAAGCCCCCAAGTTTCATCCTGAGCTACCCTTCGACTCATCCCGCAATGCGGGATTCGCTCAGGGTTATCCGTCATTTTATTTCGGCCCCAAGGGGCCGATTTTTTGTCGAAGGATAAATTCTCCCTTTTAACTTTGCAAGTTCCCCATTAAGATGTTTTTTTATGAAACTCAAAAACATCCTCATCCTTTTTACGGTGGGTGCCATTGTAGGCTCTTTTTTCGATGGCTTCCATACCCATAGTCTGACCACCCAATATCCCCATCCCTGGAAATGGCAGATGGCCTGGTGGGTTCCGTTTTTATTTGGAAGTGCCTCCGCAACCATCGGCATTTCTCATTTGTGGTTGGATAAAAAATGGGACAAACCCGCCAACCACCTTACCTGGCCCATCGTACTGATTGGTTTTGTGTGCTTTGGCATGATTTATTATGCCAGCGGTTTTTTCAAATTGGCCCCTTTCACAAAAACTCTCAGTCTGGCGACAGCCTCCCTCATCATTTGGTATTTTTTTGATGCTTCAAGGCAGGGATTGGTCGTAGCCCTGGGGACATCCATTATAGGCTGCCTGGTAGAGATAATTCTGATTCAACTTGGATTGTTCCGCTATATTTTCCCTGATTTTTTGGGCATTCCTTATTGGCTCCCCTTCCTTTACATAGCCGCGTCAATAAGCGTGGGGAATTTGGCGAGGAAATTGGAAAATTGATTCCTATTTTATCGGAATCATCTTGTCCGCCATCATTAAGGCAAAGAGAAGAAGAAGATAGAAAATGGAATAAGCGAAAAACTTCCGGTAAATTTTGGTGTCATTTTTTTTCATGACCATCCAGGCGCCATAGAGAAAAACAAGATTTAGGATGAAAGCCCCCACCAAATAAACCACTCCCAAAATACCAAAGAAATACAGACTTAGCGCCACAGGAAACAAGAGGGCCGAATACCAAAAAATCTGGCTTTTGGTGGCCTTATCCCCCTTGATGTTAGGAAACATGGGATAGGAAACTTTTTCGTAATCTTCCTTGTAATAGAGCGCCAAACTCCAAAAATGAGGGGGCGTCCAGATAAAGACGATCAAAAACATCAAAAAAGGAACCAGGCCCAAGAAATTGCCCGTAACAGCCGACCATGCGATCAGCGGCGCTGTGGCTCCAGCCGCCCCACCAATGACAATGTTGTAGGGCGTCCGGGGTTTTAACCACAAGGTGTAATAAAAACTGTAAAAAACAATGGTGAATACTCCCCAAAAAAAAGACCAAAAACCGCCCAACTCATAGAGCATGACATTGCCCACAATCGCCAAGACAATACTAAAAATAAGCGCCATCCGGGGCGAAACTTTTCCCTGGGGAATGGGCCTTTTTTTGGCCGTACGCACCATCTGGCGGTCTATATCCCTCTCAAAAAACTGGTTAAATCCGTTGGCCGCCCCTCCCACCAAAAAAATGGCCAAGGACACAAGCCACATCCACAAAGAAGGAGATGTGCGTGTTCCATCAACCAGAATGGCTGTCAACCCCGTTATGGCAAAGAGTAAGCTGATGCGGGGTTTGGTTAAATTAAGAAGATGACGAATCATAATTTTTTAAATCTACCTTGAAAATTTAACCACCGCCAAAACATTTAATAAAAGAAGGGCGGCCATACCACTATGGGCGACAGCCACGGGAAGCGGCAGAAGAAAAACAGCATTGGAAATTCCCAAAATAATCTGGGCACAAAGAATAAAAAGAAGAATAAATCCCATTTCCCGTACGCTCCGTATGTTCCGTACGGGTGAACCTTGTGTTCGCCCTGTTCGCCCTATTCCCCCTAACCGCACCCCAACACGAACGCATTGCATCCCCAAACCACCCACAACAATAAATGTAATCACCGCCCCTATCCGATGCATCATGTGAATGGCCACGCGCCCTTCATTATGAAGCACGCCATATTCATAATTATGCCCAAACTCGTGCCACACGGTAAACGCGGCTTTCAAGTCCATGCCAGGCCACCATGAAGCCTGGCACATCGGAAAATCGGGACAAGCCAGCGCCGCATAATTGGCACTGGTCCACCCCCCCAACGCCATTTGAAGAATGAGAATGACAAGGGCCCATAGGGCCCATCGATGTAGGGGCGCTGCTTGCTGCGCCCTTGTGGGAGGCGCACCCAAGGGCTCCCTTGTGGAGGGCGCACCAAGGGACGCCCCTACAGGATTTAAATTCCCCAACACTCCCCACCCCAACAAACCCAGTGTTGTCAATCCACCCAACAAATGCCCCATCACCACAAAGGGATGTAATTTTAACGTCACTGTCCACATGCCCAGGGCTGCTTGAAAAATAACAGCAAAAAAAAGAAGAAGACTCAGTCCAAAGGGGGATGGTTGATGTTTTATTTTTTGAACCAAAGAAAAAAGAAAAAGGGCAAAAATCAATAAACCAAGGCTCCCCGCACCAAAACGATGCGCCATTTCCGTCCAGGCCTTGCGAAGTTCCAAGGCCCTTTGCCCCCCTTCCTCCGGAAATGAAGATTGGGATGAGGGAATCATCTGCCCATAACATCCCGGCCAATCGGGGCAACCTAGCCCAGCGTTGGTAAGCCGGGTGTAAGCTCCCAAGACCACAACAAAGAAAGCAAGGGCAGTGGCCAAAAGAAAAATTATTTTAAAACCACGTTGGGACATGAAATTATTCCAAGTGATACAACATAAAATAAACAACCAGCCCCGTAAACGACACATAGGTCCAAACGGGAAAAAGAAATCTTACAATCCTTTTATGTTTTTCAATTTCATTCTTCAAGGCCGCGCGCACTGCCAAATAAATAAACGGCAGCATCCCTACAGCAAGAATAATGTGGGGTACAAGAATGATAAAATAAAGAACACGGGTCCAATCATGGCGGCCATAAGGAACCGACCCTACCTGATAATGATGCATCAAATAAACAACCAAAAATAAACCGGAAGAAACCAGCGCCACACTCATCAACACCCGATGCGAAAAAATTCTTTTGAATTTGATCAAAATAAACCCGGCAATCAGACACAAAAAACTGACTCCATTGAGAGAGGCGATTAGCTCCGGAAGGACAGAGGTATGGGGAAGACTTCCCATTACAACCCCCTGTTTTTTAATTTAGCCCGATACCAGAAAAAGAAGGCGCCAAAAGCGATGAAAGGAATCATCCCCAAAAAAAGCGTGGACCAGCGAAAGGCATTCAGTGTGGCCCCTTTTGCCGAAAAACAAACAGGGCAGGCCTGCACCACAAGAGGAAACACCCATAATCCCAACACGCAAATTAAAAAAGCTCTCATCTTCATAAGTAGACAAGTACGTACAATACAGGCCATAAAGCCACAACAAAAAACCAGAAGGCCTGCATGGCGGCAAAAGTCTCAGTTTTAAGACTTCCACAAACCAACCGACGATAAACCAATACCAAACCGATAATGGCCCCCAAGACATGCAAAGCGTGTGTCCCGATAATCAGATAAAAAAAACTTCCGTACACACTGGAAGTCATCGTGAGGCCATAACCAATCAAACGACCCCATTCCATCCCCTGAAGCAGTACAAACAACAAACCCGAAAACAAGGCCCATAAAAAATATTTTTTCACCTTGGAATTTGGCTCTCCCTTCCCAAAACATTTATAAGCCAGATAAATCAACCATCCACTGGCTATAAGAAAAAGTGAGTTAAAAGCCGTTATCTCTACGGGGAGCCTGGGCTGCCCTAAGGGGGGCCAATTATTAAACCCGGATTTGATGATATTAAAGGCACTTATAAACGAAGCAAAAACCATGATCTCGGTTAAAATAAAAATCAGCATTCCCAAAACAGGACTGGAAACAACCGGGGATCTTTTTATGGATAGTGTTGTGGGGGCGGACACCATAGTAAAAACCTCATGGGCTCTTTGCACGACGTGGGGTATTTTAATGTCCCCCATGGGATGGGGCTGGTTGCGTAACCTCAATAAAATGCCAGTTGGTTCCGGAATGATTCATGATGTCCGGAGCAATCGCAAAGAAAAAGAAAATCATCAGGGCCAGACAACCAAGAAGAATGTACCAGATATATTTTTTCTCAACATTTAAATGCATGAAATAGGCGGCCACCATCAAAGCCTTGATAATGGCTATTCCAAAGGCTGTGATCAGGGTGAGCCATGGAATGCCAATCATGGGGCCCAGGACGCTGGCGATCAACAAGGCTACCAAAGCCATCCATATTTTAAAATAATTGGGGTGAGAATGTTCGGTTGCGTGTTCGTTTGTGTTGGCGTGTGACATAAATTTAAGTCGGACCTGTCTGACGCGTCAGACTTGTCAGACGTCATTTTGCAATATACAAAAGCGGAAATAAAAAAATCCAGACAAGGTCCACAAAGTGCCAGTAAATCCCGATGCATTCCACACGGTGCAAATTCCGGCCTTTTTTGGCATCACGGCCCACAATGAACATAATCACCATGCCGGCCATCACGTGCAAACCATGCAGCCCGGTGGCTGTATAGTAAAAAGACCAAAACACACTCTTGAACATGGTGAACCCATGTTGAATTTCGTGGGTGTACTCGTAGGCTTTCACCATCATGAAGGTAAGCCCTCCCAAAATGGTATAGCCCAAAAAACGGGCCGCTTTCGCCCCGTTTTTTTCCTCAGCCGCTTTATGCGCCAACACAACAAAAAAACTGGAGGTCAGCAGTACAAAAGTATTAAAGGCCCCTGCAGCGGTGTTGGTGTGTTCGGCTTCCTGCGCCCATTCAGTATGATGCAACCGAAAAAGCAGATAAGACACCAGCAATCCACCAAAAATAACGATTTCAGAGGCAATGACCCACCAAGTTGCCAGTTTGGCTGTGTTGATTCCGGTGGCTGACCGGGTGTTGGCTAGGGGAGGATGGTGCATTTAATTCTCCTATGTAGGGAGGGCGCGCCAAGGGGCGCCCCTACCCCGTAAGGGCAATTCATGAATTGCCCTTACGGTTCATTCTGCGGCCAATAATCTTGTTTGCGACCGGGAACCGAATATTCATAGGGTCCGCGATAAACTTCAGGGTATGTTGCAAAATTGCCATGGGGTGGGGGCGAAGGAGCCACCCATTCCAATGTATTGGCCTTCCAAGGATTGGCTTCAGCTTTCTTTCCTTTGCGCAAACTGCGGATAAAATTGATGAAGAACACAATCTGAAACAAAAGCATCACAATAAGCGCCACAGTCGAGATTTGCCGTAAATGAAAAAGTTCCGGATGATTCAAGTCCGGGAAATTCTGGTAGTTGTAAATTCGACGGTGCTCCCCACCCATTCCCAAAAAGAACATGGGAATAAAAATAAAATTAAAAGGAATGATCGTCCCCCAAAAATGGATCTTGCCCAATTTTTCATCCATCATTCTTCCAAACATTTTAGGAAACCAATAATAGATGCCTGTAAACAACCCGATCACGGCAATGGGCACAAAAGTATAGTGGAAGTGAGCCACCACAAAATAAGTATCATGGAAGAAAATATCGGTTCCCGTTGCCCCCAAATAAATTCCCGTCACTCCGCCCAAAATAAATTCAACGACAAAACCAAGGGCAAAAAGCATGGGAGTCGTTAATTCAATGGAACCTTTATAGAGGGTGGCCATGAGTAAAAAACAGATTTCAGCAATGGGAACAGAAATAAGCAGTGTGGTGATGGTAAAAATATTGGCCATGCGAGGGTCAATACCGGCCACAAACTGATGATGGGCCCACACGACAAAACTTAAAATGCCGGTAAAAAACACGCTATATAAAAATGTCTTGTACCCAAAAAGTTTTTTGCGTGAAAATGTGGTGATCACTTCCACCACCATCCCCATGGGGGGAAGAAGAACCACATAAACTTCAGGATGCCCAAAAAACCAGAAAAGATGCTGCCATAAAAGAGGGTCACCCCCTTTGGCAGGGTCATAAAAACCCGTGCCCAAAAGCTGGTCAAACAAAAGCATCACCGCACCGGCGATAAGAGGCCCTACCGAGGCCATGAATAAAATACTGGCTATCACAATCATCCATATGACCATGGGGATCTCATACATTCTCATTCCCTTGGCCCGGGAATTCATGAGAGTGACAATAAAATTAATTCCCCCTAAAAGAAACGCCACAAACTCAAGGGCCACGGCAATCAACCACAACGACGCGCCCATGGGGGTAAGATTATATTCCGCCTTGGCTGACAAAGGGGGATAGGCTGTCCATGCCCCACCAAAGCCCCCATGTTGAACAAGAAAAGAAGAAAGTAAAACAAGGATACTGACCAAAAAAATCTGGTAAGAAAGCCGGTTGATACGGGGAAAAGCCATGTCATCGCAACCGATCATCAGCGGGATAAGGTAATTGCCAAAAGCAGCAATCAGAACCGGCATGGCAAACCAGAAAATCATGATGGCCCCATGATTTGTTACCAGCGTATTGTAACTATTTTCATTCACAATACCGAAACCAGGAACAGAAATGCCCGGAAAAGCAATCTGCATCCGGAACACATAGGCCAAAAAACCACCCACCAGCCCCATGAATATTCCGGTAAACAAATATTGCATGGCAATCATTTTGTGGTCGGTTGAGAAAAGGTATTTCTTGAAAAAACTTTCGTGATAATCGCTCATATGTTTCCTAGTTTGTATTGCACCGTGCCTGCCTCTGGCAGGATACACCTACGGAATCAACGTACGGGCGCCGCTTGCTGCGCCCTTCTCTGCCGGCGTGTGGGGCGCGCCAAGGGACGCCCCTACGGATTCATCCCCAGCGTAGGGGCGGAATGCTCCCCGCCCCTACTTTCAACCCATTTTTGATGCTGATCCTTGGTTTCAATAAAAATTCTGGCCCCCATCAAACCATGTCCCACACCGCAAATTTCAGCGCACAAGATATCGTATTGACCGGTTTTGGTTGCCTTAAACCATCCCACAATTTCTCTTCCAGGGATGGCATCCTGCTTCAAACGAAAAACGGGAACAAAAAAACTGTGCAACACATCTTTTGATGTCAGCAGATAATGATAGGTCAGCCCTTCCTGCACATGAAGTTCGTCAATCGTTATAATATCATCGGCTGTGTCCAGCACCCCATCAGCCCCTGGCTGCACAAAGGTCCAGGCCCATTGTTGCCCGATGACCTTAACCGTGGCCTCTGCAGGAGGGAGATATTGCTTTACGTGATACCAGGCCCCAATAGCGTAGACAACAATGACAATATCACACACCAATAAAAGCTTGTGCGCCCATGAAATAAGTTTCTTTTCTTCTTTTTTATCTCCAGAAATATAAGTTGATGGGACACCCGGCTTGCGACGATATTTAAAAATAAAATAAAAGAGTATCCCCTGCCCTGCAAAAAACCAGAACCCCATGATATAGGTGATAAGCGAAAAAAGATGGTCTATCTGCCCACTATAACTTGATGCCGATGGAACAAATGCTTCAATCATATTGTTTTGAATCCTCTATGAAAGTCTCGAATTTGTACGATTTATGGTTCGACCGTTCGACAAGCTCACGGCATTCTTCACCATGTCCGTAAAGGAATTCATATCGCAAATTCCAATTTTACAAAACAAACAAAACCACACCCAACACATAAAGTGTCAGTGTTGACAAAGTAACAAAAAAAATCTTTTTGGCCAAAACATCGGGGTTGTCATTATGTACTTTACTCATAGTCTTTTCTTATTGAAGAGTATTAATATAAGAAACCATATCTTTTAAGGTTTGCTCATCAGCAACTCCCATGGCCATTCCCCTCATGGTGGATCCTGTGGTATCTGTAACATCCCCCCCACGAATGCCCGCCTTGAATTTACGAATTTGCTCTGCAACGTACCAGTCTTGCAAATGCACCAAAGAAGGAGCTTTCATGGCTTTCATCCCTTTGCCATCCATGCCATGGCAAGACATGCAAACCATGAATCCCATCTTTCCTTTTTCAGGGTCGCCCCCGGTAAAAGTAAGCGGTAATTTTTTTGGAGACAACTGACTCACAAAATGGGCCACATCGATAACATCCTTTTCACTTTGAAGCAAACGGGACATGGGGCGCATTTTCAATCCATTGACATCTTCGGGATGAGCCCCACGTATGCCTGATTGAAATTTTTTGAGTTGATCCATGAGATAATCAACATCTTGTCCGGCAATTTGGGGGGCTTGGGACAACTGGCTTCCTTCACCACTATTGCCATGGCAAATCTTGCAAGAATTAAAAAGAGATTCGCCTTTCTTTAAATCGGGAACAATAACAACGGGAGTGGCTGCCAATTTTTCCTCTTCCTTCTTTATTTCAATCTGTTTTAACAACTCGACATAATTAATGGAATTGACATCCCCATCAGTCGCCATGCGTTCCATCATGAATTCCACAGGAAGTTCTTCAGCCCTACCCTTAAACCCGGCCATGGGTTTGCCGGAAGGATCAAGGCCAATTTTGGCCAATGATTCCGGAGTATCATTTTCCTTATGGGGAGCAAGACTCAAAACATAATGAACCAAGGCTAAACGGTCGACCACAGATAAGGACGCAAAAGAAGGCATGCTCCCCAGCCCATTGGTGATTGTGTAAAAAGTAGCCGAAGGGCTGGCCCCTTGCTTGAATTTTTCAGAGATAAAATTGCGTGGTTTGGGATTAAAAGCGACAGCCGCCGGACCATCCCCACGCCCTTCTGCCCCATGGCAGGACATGCAATGACCCATGTACAAACTTTGCCCCTTGGTCACAAGATCCGGTGTCGAGGGGATGTTGTTTGATATTTCTTGCAGATCATCTGCGTAAGCCATCCCGCCAACACTTACAAACCCGCAGATCAAACTGATTGTAGCTATCTTTCTAAACATGAATATCCTCGTACCCTTTCATCCCCAAAAATTATTGATGGTGGTGCAAACATTGCTCCAAACGTGGATCTTTTATGGGAACCAAATTCCATTTTGAAAGTTTTCTTCCCACTGAAAAAACAAACAAACCGGCAAAACCAAAAAACAGGCCCACTTCAATCCATCCAAAACCCGGTTCCTTATAGAATGTAGGGAAAACCAGCCAATAAACATCCAGTGCCTGAGTGGCCAAAAACCAGAAGCCCATGAACAAATGCCAATTCTCAACACGTTTCTGCCAGCGGCCAATCAGCAAAAGAAAAGGGACGGCAAATTTAAATATCAGCAATCCTTGAGAGACATATTTCCATCCCCCTTGAAGTCGGTTCGCAAAAAAGAAAGTTTCTTCGGGAAGATTGGCGTACCAAATAAGCATGAACTGGGAAAAAGCGATATAGGCCCAAAACACCAGAAACGCAAACATCAGCGAGGCCAGATCGTGCAAATGATTGTCATTGACGAAATTTCCGTATAAACCGCGTTTTTTAATACGGATCACCCAGATGGAAATCATGGCCAGCCCACTGTAGAAAAGCCCAGACCAACAATAGATGCCAAAGATGGTGCTAAACCAGTGGGGAGAAAGACTCATGATAAGATCAATGCTGTGAAAGGTGTATAGCCAGGCAAACAAAAACAAAAAAACGGCCGATAATTTCACATTCTGTTGGGTAAGCTTGATATCTCCCGATTCATCCTGGCGGTTTGAATTGCAGATCATCTTGCCACCCACTAAAAAACACAGGGCATACAGCAAAACAGCCCTGAAAATAAAAAAGGGCTTGTTAAGATAAGCCGACTTCATTTTTAAAAGGGCATCATGGGCCAGGGCATCGTGATGAACCCATTCAAACAAGGATCCCATCCCGAAAATCAGGACAATCAAAAGCACGAAAGCCACAGGCAAGAAACCGATAAAACTTTCAGCCACACGCCTGACAGTAACACTCCAGGCAGAACCGGTAATATGCTGAAGGGCCGTAAAGAAAACACCCGCCATTCCAAGTGACGCCCAATAAAAATAATTGGATAGAAAATTGGCCCAAGCCCTTTGGGAATCCACCTTCAAGGCAAGAATGAAAACAATGGCTCCCACCAAAGCCAGCCCAAGACTTGCCATCTTGATTGGTTGGGGCATTTCGTATTTTTTGATTTCTGTGTTCATTTAACCTAACTACCCCCTCCATCTCCCCCTTCCCCTCCTTTATAAGCGCCGTCCTGAGCTTGTCCCGCGCACGGGATCCCGCTACGCGGCGATCGAAGGAGAGGGGTAAGGGAAGGTAGAATATTTTAAGGTTTCCCCTTCACTATTTTTTCAAACAAAGCCGTATCTTCTTCTGTGGGCATCACCGCACGTTGGAGAACACGCACATATTTTGCAATGGCCCATCTTTCCTTCGGAAAAATCTGGCTGGCGTAAGCAGGCATTAAATTTTGCCCCGTTGTCATCACATGAAAAAGACGGCCATCGGGCCAATTTTTCACTTTTTCGGAATGAAGGGAAGGTGGCATGGGGAATTTGGGAACAATGGTTCCGTTTCCCTTGCCTTCGGGTCCATGGCAGACAATGCAATAAGTGTCGTAAAGTTTTTTTCCATCCTTTAGAACAGCCTTGGTCATGGGCAGGGGATTGACAAGCCCCATTGCTTTATCACCTTCGTTGATGGTGAAGGGATACCTTTCAAAACCAATGGGATTTGTTCCTTCCGGCGGCAAACGCATGATTTGTTCCTGGGCCTTGACAGCAGGTGAGTCGATCATGTTGGGCATGTATTCCAAGGTCGGCTTTGTTCTTTGGGTGGAACAGGCCGAAAGAAAGATAGCCACTATCAAAACCAAATATTTTTGTCGCACAAGATTCATAAACAAATTGTCTAAATCCCCCTTCATCCCCCTTTAATAAAGGGGGAAAGAGGGGGATTTGTATTCAATCAAATATTTTTCACCTCGGCGGCACCGCTTTCCTGCAATGCAGACTGGATCCGGGCGGCATCAAAAACAGGGTCACCAGCATCGACAAACAAGGCAAAATGATCGGTGGTGATTTTTTGGTCGAGCACATCATGGACATAGCAGGGCAGTTTCATGACGGCAAAAAGGGTAATCACCGTAAGCACACCCCCAAATAAAATGGCCCCTTCAAAAGTCACGGGAATAAAAGCCGGCCATGAAATAAAAGGCTTTCCACCTATGTTAAGCGGCCAATCAACAGCTGAGGTCCAAGCTTGAAAAGCAAATAACAAGCCTCCTCCCAAAAGGCCATAAACCAAGGTCGCCCAAGGAATCCATGAGCGCTTCAAACCCATCACCTTTTCCAAACCATGCACGGGAAAAGGAGTGAAACAATCAAAGCGTGTCACATTAAGGGCACGCACCTTCTCAACAGCCCCCTTTAATTTTTCCGGGCAATCAAAAATTCCGACAATGCCTTTTTCTTGTTTATTCATAAATCAATCCGAACCCATCAGGCCTTGGGTCCCTTCGACCCCTCGACTTCGCTCGGGGACCGCTCGAGTGGTCACCGAGCGGAGTCGAGGTGAACCAAATTTTTCAATGTTTCATCACTGTCTTCACTTCAAACATACAAATACTTGGCAACACACGGCAGAAAAGTAAAAACAAAACCATAAAAAATCCAAACGACCCCAAAGTCATGCCCCAATCGTGAAGCGTGGGCACATAATAACGCCAGCTAGAGGGTAAATAATCCCGATGGAGCGAAGTGACAATGATCACAAAACGTTCAAACCACATACCAATATTGATCAACAACGAGCACACAAACATCACAGGGATCGAACGACGCCATTTCCTGATCCAGAACACCTGGGGAACAATCACATTGCAGGTCATCATGATCCAATAAGCCCACATAAAAGGCCCCGTGGCACGATTGATAAAAATGAACTGTTCGTAAGCATTGCCGCTGTACCAGGCGATAAAAAATTCCATGATATAGGCATAACCCACCATCATGCCCGTCAGCAGCATGATCTTGTTCATGTTCTCCAAATGAACAAGCTTGATATAAGCCTTTAAATTAAAGACTTCGCGGGCGATCACCAAAAGGGTGAGCACCATGGCAAACCCTG
>MGPH01000064.1:8055-35752 GCA_001797365.1 Deltaproteobacteria bacterium GWA2_45_12 | reverse complement strand
GCCACAAAATAGGGGGGGAAAATGGTGGTGTGCCAGCCCGGCAAGATAGAAACGGCAAAGTCAAAGCTTACGATACTATGAACTGAAAGAACCAGCGGAGTGCTCAAACCCGCAAGAATAAGATAAGTCATTTCATAGTGATTCCAATTGCGTGCGGAACCCCGCCAGCCGAAGGAAAGAACAGTATAAACAAATTTGCGAATCTTGTTTTTGGCGCGATCACGAACGGTAGCAATGTCAGGGATAAGGCCGATATACCAAAACAAGAGTGAAATCGTAAAATAGGTTGAAACCGCAAACACGTCCCATAACAAGGGAGACCTGAAATTCACCCACAACTGTCTTTGGTTCGGGTAAGGAAACAACCAATAAAAGGCCAACCATGGACGGCCCGTATGGATAAGGGGCCATATGCCGGCTGTCATCACGGCAAAGATGGTCATCGCCTCGGCAGAACGGTTAATGGCGGTGCGCCATTTTTGGCGGAATAAAAAGAGAATGGCTGAAATAAGGGTGCCCGCGTGCCCGATACCAATCCAGAAAACGAAATTGGTGATATCAACCGCCCAACCCACGGGTTGATTAAGCCCCCAGACCCCGATGCCCCGGGTAAACAAGCCGTGTCCACAGTAAACACCCACAATCAACGCAGCCAGCGAAAAAGCAAAACAGGCATACCATTTCCCCGTTGGAAAACTTTCTAATGGTTTGCAAACATCATTAGCCAAATCGGCATAGGTTTTCCCCGGTTCAACCAGGGGTTCTTTTTCAATTGTCGCAATTGCTGTTTCCATAAAAAATTTTTGGTAGGGGCGAATACAAGATTCGCCCGTACCTAAGAATTCCTAATCTTCGTCAAATAGGCCACCTGGGGTCGGGCGTTAACTTCCTCCAACACATGGAACCCTCGCGGCGAATGAGTCTCTTTGGCCACCAGGCTTTCATGGTCGTTGGTATTTCCAAACACAATGGCATCCGTGGGACAGCTCTGCTGACAAGCTGTCTTGATTTCTCCATCGGCCACCAACCTCCCCGTATCTTTGGCACTATCTTTGGCTTCACGAATTCTTTGCACACAAAAGGTGCATTTTTCCATGACACCCCGGCTTCGTGTGGTGATGTCGGGGTTTAAAGCAAGGTTCATGGGGCTGATGTATTCTTTTGAAAACTCAAAAAAGTTGAACCGACGCACTTTATAAGGACAGTTGTTGGAACAATACCGTGTTCCCACACAACGGTTGTAAATCATCTCGTTTAAACCTTCAGGGCTATGAACGGTGGCCGCCACAGGGCACACTGTTTCACAAGGAGCATGATCGCATTGCTGGCACATCATGGGCTGGTAAACAATTTCCGGATTTTCAAGTTCCCCCTGATAATAACGGTCAATGCGCAGCCAGTGCATGATGCGCCCCTTGGCAATTTGGTCAGGGCCCACCACGGGAATATTATTTTCAGATTGGCACCCGATCACACAGGCACTGCAACCGGTGCACTTGGTCAAATCAACGCTCATCCCCCATTTGTAACCATTGTATTCATGGGGCTTCCACAAGCTGATCAACTCTTCGTGATGCGTGTTCCCTGCATGGGGATTTTTTAAATATTCATCAAAAGTGGCTTCTTTGACAATGTCACGTTCGTTTAAACGATGCTGGCTTTGAGAGTCGGCAAATAAGGCTTTTTTGCCCGTTTTAACAATTCTGTTTAAAACCAGGCTTCCCCAAACAGGAAAATTATCGGACAGATTCTGCAAAGGATAAGCATTGGTTCCGATATCCTTACCAACCTGCCCCATGTTGACACGGGCATAAGTAAAATCAGGGGCATCGCCTACTTGGGTACGTCCATATCCCACTGCCAGCATCATTGTTTTTTCATTTAATTTGGGTTGAATATGAACGGGCAACTCCAAAGAATCAAAACCAACTCCTGAAAGGCTCACCACATCCTCTTCAACAAGTTTGAAATCGTCTGCCGCTTTGGGAGAAATGGAAACATAGTTGGCCCACGAAATTTTCGCGATGGGGTCGGGCAATTCCTGCAACCACGCATTGGAAGCCGAACGGCCATCATACAAAGCAATGGAAGGATACAAGCTTAAAGAATAATCCGAAGAAACTTCAAGAGAGGGAATAACAGAAAGAGCGCCCCCGTTAAAATTGCGGGAAGAAGCAACGCGTTCTTTTTCAGGGCCACGGGCATCCAGGCAACCCGTCTGTAAAACATGGTCCCAGAAACCCTCGAAAGAGCCAAATCCGCTGGAGAAGCGATCAAGGGTATCAACCCCAAGGCAAGCCCTGGACCCAAGATTCCGTCCGCCTAAGGCCGGACAGGGTTTTGACCCGGCAAGGCGCGTCCCCGAAGCCAACGAGCGTAGGGGATAGATATTTTCCTGCCAGTAATTTTTAAGAGCCTCATGCCAGCTTAAAGAAGAGCCACTCCAGGTAAGGAGGGTATCTTGAAATGAACGGGTATTATATAAAGGACGAATGGCTGGCTGTACCAGACTAAACACTTTAGATTGAGGATTGGCATCGCCCCAACGTTCCAAATAATGACCCTGGGGCAGGATAAAATCAGCCAAGGCGGAAGTTTCATCCATGCTGTTTGCAAAAGAAACGACCAAGCCAACCTTGGAAAGGCTTTCAGCAAAATCGAGGGATTCAGGCAAGGTATAAACGGGGTTTGAATCAACAATGAGCAAAGCCCCCACCTTCCCCTTTTGCATGTCATCTGCCAAATCCAAAAGATCCGCAAAAGAACTATCCGCCTGCATGGAAGGAGAAACAGCCGCATCCACCGTCACGCCATCAGACCCAAGGCTCGAATTAATTAAATTGGCCACCACTTGCAAGGCCACTGCATTCTTGGCTTTGACAGCCCCCCCTAACACAAGCGCGCGGGAACCGGCCTTGATCAGGTCTTTGGCCACGCTACGAAGCACATCGGCAGACACCCCTGTTTGGGCACTTACTTTTTCAATGGAATAATTTGAAAGGACACGACGGGCCTCCCCATTGACTGAGCCCCTTCCGTGCACAAGGCTTATTTCATGGGCCAAAGCCAAACCTATCGAAAGTTCATCTCCGTTACTTACAGGGATATGAATGTCTGCATTGCTCCCGGTAAGGGAAAGCCCCGATTCCACAACAACCAATTTCAACATGGAATCCTTTTCAACCTGGCGTCTCTTTGAAAAGTTTTTTGAAAATTCAACAGGCGAAAGATAAGTCCCCAAAAAATCAGCCCCCAACGAAACAACAACATCGGCTTGATCCAAACGATAACGGGGAATCATTTTTTGGCCATAAGAAAGGCGTTGCCCTTCGGCAATTTCCTCAGGAACCACCCCTTCATAGGAGACATGCCTGGACCCGGAATAAGACTTCAAAAAATTCCGGACAAGATTTTTGGTGGCGGGGCTCCCTACAACTCCTGAAAGCACCACAACACTTTTCCCCTCTTTTTTTATTTGAGCCAACCTGGTTGCCATGGAAGCATCGGCCTCTGTCCATGAAATTTCGTTGAAAGCCCCCGAACGTCCCACGGCCACGGGGCCCTTAAGGCGCCCTGGATAATACAAATTAAGGATGGAAGCCTGGCCACGCGCACACAGTCCACCCTGACTGAGGGCGTGGTCTGGATTCCCTTCAAGTTTGATGGGACGACCTTCGCGCGTTTTGACAAGAAGTCCACACTGGGCCGAACATTCCTGGCAGGTGGATGTATACCAATTGGCAATTCCCGGAGTGATTTCTTCGGGCTTGTTCACGTAGGGGATCACTTTTTCAACAGGACGACGTGTGCAAGCGCTTGTCGCCAAAAGAAGCCCTGCGCCCATCACCTTCAAAAAGCCACGACGATCCATTTCGGTGACTTCTTGCATGGGAGGGGGGATGGGGAATTCCTTGCCGGCATTTTCGGTGAATTCCTTGGTGCCGTGGTATTCCTCCAAGCCCATCCAGTATTTTTTTGGTTCTTTCTCCATTTTATTCTGACTGGTCCGACGGGTCAGACGCGTCTGACCCGTCCGACTTTAATGATGGCACGTCAAACAATCCGTCGGCACATAATTGGCGCGATGACAATCCATGCAAAAACCCATTTGCAATGTCTGCACCTGATCAATTTTGGCCTTACTGGCCACATCCCCATGGCACTGGGCGCAATCAATTCCCTTGGTCACATGGCGCTTGTGATTAAAATAAACATAGTCCGGGACATCGTTGACTTTTACCCATTCAAAGGCTTTTCCTTCATTATAGGTTTTGGTGAGTTCCTGGATAAAAGGGCTCTCTGTTTTCACCACACGGTGACAATTCATGCAAACATTCATGCTGGGGATGGTTGAATGTTTTGAATTGTCGGCATTGGAATGGCAATACAAACAGGGAATCTTGTTGTCGCCGGCATGAATTTTATGGCTAAACGGAATGGGCTGATCGGGAGCATAGCCCAAATTATTGCCCAACCCCCACAAAAACCGCACAAGAAAAAAACCACCCACCAGTACGAGAAGGAGAACAAGTCCGATTATCTTCTTTTGTAGATCGGTAAGCTTTAACATGAACAAAAACCTGCTAAACTTGAAAAAACCTGGCTTAAATAGTCGCTTAAAAAAGTTGGCTGATTACATCAGACAAACTGATTGTGTCCAGAAATTTTTCTAAATTTTTATAAAAGGTAAGGGCCGTGTAAGGTGTGTGTAAGGGCAATTCATGAATTGCCCTTACACACACCTTACAAAAACATCTTACAAAAACGGGCCACTCTGAGCTTATCCTGCATACGGTTCCACAAACGGTGCTCTCCGCTACGTTACGCAGCAATCGAACCATCAATCTGATTCAAATTAATTCATTCAGCCCCCGAAGGGATCCCTTTGAGACTCAGCATATCCTACTCAAACTAAACCGTCATTTTTTAGACGTATTTAGACTTATTTGCCTAGTTAAAGACAAAAAAATGGCTATTTCCTCCGTATCAAAAAAACAAAAATCAAATAAATTCAGATCTTTACTACAAAGAACACATTGGCACTGTCCTTGCTTTACCTCCCATACACACGGGGTTGAAAAGGAGGATATGTGGTACATCATATTTTTTTAATTTTTTCATTATTCATGAGTTTTGTTTTTCTTACTTCCTGTAGTGGGGGAAGTAGCTCCTCGGACAGTTCCGATGATACGGACGTCAGTGGCTTGGAAATTGGCGAACAAATGGCCTTGGTAACGGCTCAAGATGATTCAGGCTCTGGTTCCATCAGTGGTCTAATGAGAGCCGCTATCCTGGCTGCCGTACCTACTTCCGGCGCTTACATCACCGATGTCCCAGAACTGTATGTTTATGACGAATCGATGGAAGTGTTGGATGAAATCAATTCCATCATGTGTATGATCGGCCAAACTCGATACCCCGACATGGTAAATTTAGGGGATTACATCGCCATGATCGATACGGGCCCCTGTGATCGACGCGAGGACCATTCCTCTGACAGTAGCAACCAAAGTTCCTCAGAGACTGAATCCTTTGAAAAATGGACTGTCAATTCATCGCGAGCAAGTAACTCCAGCCCCCACGTGGTTAATGCATGGATTGAATTGACCGATGATGATTTTGCCGATGAAATCCATGCCCAAATGGTGGTCACCGAAGCCGCTTCAGCAACCAATCCCTTCGGTCTTTTTACGATCAACTTTTCTGAATTCATGGAAGGTGAATTGGCAGGCACAGGAAACCTCACGGTTTCTGAAACCGATCTTGGTTTTATCGATATTCAAATGAACATTGGTGATGGTAGCGAACAAGTCCATGCCGTTTTAACCCCGGGTGAAGATAGCGGTGTGGCCTTTGGCAGCCGCCTTGACTTTGGCGGGCCAGATGGGGAAGAAGGAGCTGAAGGCGCTGAAGGTGCCGGAGAAGGCTCTCTACAAACCATCGGTATTGCCTTTGATTCGGCCCATTACCTGACCTCTTTTGAAACACTGGAAGGAACCCGAAATGTTTGCATGGACCGTGTCAACTTTAACAAAAACGTCTGGCGCTACAACCTCTATGATGAAACAGGTGCGGTTGTGGACCGTAATTCCGGCTTTGGTATTAAAATTGGCGAGTCCGATACGGGAGACAATTTCGCATGGGCTGGTTATTGGGGCATTTGGGTTCCCGATCACCTCACCCTTACAAATGGGGATCAAGTAACCGATGATGAAGGAGAAAATACCTATACCTTTACACAAGCCAACGGAAGAGTCATCAAAAGAACAAAAGGGGAAATGACTTTAGCCGACCTTGAAGGAGACACCTATCAATGGTCGGACTGGGAAGACGGCACAGCATATACCGTTGAATGGAATGGAACCAATTTTGTGAAAACAGGAACCCAATCATGCGGAGAAAATGGATGCGAAATAACCGCCCTGGATCCTGAAGAGGTTATGGAGTTTGAAACTTACGAATGGTTTGGCATCTGGAAGCAGGGCTTTGGCAGTGTCAACTGTGTTACCGATGAAAATGGAGCCTTCAGCGCCGATCAAACATGCACCTACTTCACCGAAGAATTTGTCACCCCGTCAGATGATATGTTTGCAAACGGGGATGTCACCCTGTATTGCTACTTTGACTGCCCGAAACCTAACTTAACGGCTGATGATTTTAACAATGGAACCACTTATTCTGATAATAAGACCCAAGAGTGGGTATTGAATGAGGAGACTGACCAGTGGGAACCCGAAGAGCTTCCCGAACCCTATGTGTACATTCTTGATAGCAACTTTAATCTTACCTATGGGGGTGAGAGTGTGTCTATTTCGGATGCTGAAGCGGCCAATGTAGATCCCTTTGGCCTCAACGGCTGGGGGACGCATTCAGGCGCCATGCTTACTTCAACCGAGGGAATGACCGCCATCTGGGAAGCCTGGGACCAAGCTGTTTCCTATAATTATGAAACAGGTCCCAATGAATGGAACAAATACTCAGGGCTCATTGACAGCAATGGAGATGCCGTTGCCTTTGATCCTCCTCTTCAATGCCTTTATGAAAGTGAAGAGAATGGCACCTACCTCTTGGATTATTCTGGGGAAGGTGAGCTTCATGGGATTCCTTTCGAGAAAATTGAAAAAGAGGATAGCGATTTTGAGCACTGGCGCGCCAAGTTCGCCATTGAAGATGGAACGGAACTCACCTGCGGCGATGCCACCTACTACGTCCGCCAGATGACCATTGAACAATCCATGCAAGAAGAAGAGGATTCCAGCGAGTGCAACACCTTGAGCATCGACAACCTGCCTTCCGCGCCGACGAACGAATTCACAGATCCGGAAATGGGTGATGCACCCACTGTGACCAACGCTCCTGCTGTTATTGGAGGAGTGTTGCAATAATATCTTGCCTGCCATGTGCATCTGCCATCTCCCCTGCTTAGCTCAAGGGAGAAACAGGCAGATGCCCGCAGGCGGAAATTCTTTTAAATTGTTTTTCCTGCAAACCTGCCCAATAAAGGGGTGGGGAAAGTGCTAAACTTCCCACCCCTTTTTTCTTTTCTTTTTTTCTTTTTTTACCCCCTCCTTTTTTCCTACCAAGGCATTTTTTTGACGAATATCCCTCCACAAGCTTCAAAGCATCTTGAATTTAATTTTTTGATATCAATGATTTACAGGCCATAAAAAAGACAGGCCCTTGGCACAGAGCTTGCTTTCTTTTTGGAGACATTCAGCTTTTCACAACCAAACAGGGGGAACTATGAAAAGATTATTTTATTTCATCTTTATGGGCTTAATGGCCCTTAACACAGCGTGCAGCTCATCAGGAACGAGCTCTTCATCGGATGACAGTGATGATTCATCCGGCGTCGCGTTAGTCAGTGAATTACCTTCAGCCACAAGCCCCGTCACGGACGGTGCCGACGCTTCCATGTCGGCCCTTATGGTGAAAGCCTTGGGGGATAGCACTACCGGTATGCCCCTGGGAACCATCGACAGTGATGATTTTGACAGCGACTCAAGCCAGGCCGCCTGCGAGGCGTTTAACATGAGCAAGACCGCCATCAGCGAAGCGGCACGTGGGGATTTGATCCTCTGCTACATCACCACGACCTTTGACGCCTTTGCCAACACGGAAGGCATCGATATTTATGATGGCGAATACCATGTCTTTGACCTGGACTTCGCGGGGTCAAGCTTTGATGAGGGTGAAGACGCCGGTGGCCCCTCAAAAATCAAATTCAAGGTAGTCAAGGACTCAAGCGGCGCCGTGACCAATTTTGAGATGTTCGCGTGCGGCGACAGTGGGGATGAGAACGAACAGAGCATGTACATCAGCCAAACGATTTCTGGCACTACATTCGCCATGGAAGCGCTCAACATCGGTTCCCAAGGAAGCCAAACGTATAGAGATTCCATCGAGGTCAGCGGGACCCTTGTGGATGGGGAGTTCGTCGATGAGCTTAACGGCGTAGCTACGCCCAAGGTCATCCACATGCAACATGTCTTCGCCGACGAAGAAAACGGCTCTGATTTCTACGGGGACATCACCTTCAATCAGTCCTCGGATAGCGCGACCATCACGGGGTTCATGAGCGGCGCCGGCAGCCACGATGGTGAGTCCTGCAGTTTTACCAACAACCTCTATGCCACCTTGGGCTTAAATGACACCAACTCGGGCGATGATTACAGCATCGGCCTTTTGGAAGTGGGGGACGGCGCCGCCAAAAACGGCTATGTCAGCCAGTGCGGGGAAGGTGACGAAAACACAGGCACAGCCCTTGAAGCCTGGGACGGCACCACGGCCACCGAAGTTGATCCCACTGAATCGGATTACTATACGGAGGCCAATGCCGCCACCCTGGGAGAAGATGCAGAGGAACCCACGATCGCCTTTGCCGGTGATCAGACCGTTGATTGCGAAAATGAGGAAGTGGAGGCTACTGTGGTGTTTGCCGACATTGAAGAAGGCGGGATCGACATCGCCGGAACCTGCAGCAACCTAGAGCTCGGCCACAACCACATCGAGTGCTATCAAATTACGGGAGGTGAGGGCGACTAAGCGCTTAAGGGTACCTCTAAAAACTCGAGTTCATGGTTCGAGAACCTCATAGGCATGTCCGGGTAGGGGCAATTCATGAATTGCCCCTACAAAAATGGACACCCTGAGGCTCTCGAAGGGTCACTCTGCAACAGTTTTTAGAGGTGCCCTTAAGAAAATAAGCTTCAAAAGGCACGGCATCCTTGGCCGTGCCTTTTTTATCCCCTACGCTCGTTGGCTTCGGGGACGCGCCTTGCCGGGTCAAAACCCCGTCCGCCTAAGGCGGACGGAATCTTGGGTCCAGGGCTTGCCCTGGGGTTCATACCGTTGATTTTAGCCCACTGCCAGTCCTCTTTTTTTACACAAACTCTTGAGCAACTCGCTGTCTTTGGGATGAATATGAATGAATTGAACATGCCTGTTGAACACATCCGAATCAACAGGTCGCATCGGAAGACCATGCAGAGCCTTTAAGAGAGCCAAATAAAAAGACAATCACGAAAAGCCCTGAAGCCACAAAAAACGGGGTTGAGGGGGAGAAAACATCAAACAAAAATCCGGCACACAAGGGACCCAAAATACGCCCCAAACTTCCGGCGGATTGATACACGCCCATCGTGGCCCCCTGCTGGCCCACGGGAGCATAGCGTGAAACAAGGCTCATCAGTGAGGGGCTGGTGATGCCGTAGCCTGCGGCCTGTACAGCCGAAAAAAGCACAAATAAAGGAATGGTCCGGGACAGGCCGGCACCACCAAGGGCTAGCATCATTAAAACAGCTCCATAGAGGATGAGTTTTCTTTCCCCAAACTTCTTTGCCAATTTTCCAATACCCCCTCCCTGAATACCCACCATAATCAGCCCCATCAACGCCAGGATAAGCCCCGCATGAAACGCATCCAACCCAAAACGGGACAGAAGAAAAAGGGCAAAGGTTGTTTCCATTTGGGCAATCCCCAAGGTCACAATGAAAAACAAAAGAATGGCCAACCCCGTTTGTGGAGTGGAAATGATTTGAAGCCACATTTCGCGATTAAACCGGTTGCGATGGCTGGCACGCTCACGTTCTGAAAGGGCCGGTTCAACTAAACTCTTAAAGGCAAAAATCAGGTTGATCACACTTAACCCCGCGGCAAACAGGGGCGCTTTGTCATACCCCCATTGGGATAAAATTCCCCCCAATGCCGGCCCAAACAAAAACCCCGCTCCAAAAGCAGCGCCAATCAAGCCCATTCCCTTGGCCCTGTTTTCCGGGGTCGTAATATCAGCGATATAGGCACTGGCCGCAGAAATATTGGCCCCAAAAAATCCGGCAAGAACCCGTGCCACCAACAACCACATAAACGAAGAGGCCATGGCCAACACAACCATGGAAGAACCGATCCCCGCCAAACATATAAGAAGCACGGGCCGACGGCCTATTTTGTCAGAAAGCCTTCCCCAAAAAGGGGAAAACAAAAACTGCATCGCCGAATAACTCATCATCAGCCAACCCACTTCCACGCCTGAAGCTCCAAATGTTTTGGCGTAATAAGGCAGAATGGGAATGACCATCCCAAAACCAAGAAGATCGATAAAGACAACCAGAAAAATAATGAGTAATTGTTTTTTGTTCATGAAATGTGGGGGCGCAATTCATTGCGCCCCTACTGTTTATGAGAAGAGAAAAAAAAAGGGAAGAAAATTTAGTAGTTTCTAGTCGCTCGCTGCTCGTTGTTAGTGGCCCACGTAGGGGCGCCCCTTGGCGCGCCCCACAGGGAAGGGCGCAGCAAGCAGCGCCCGTACGTTGGATTCCGTAAGCGAACTTTATGTTCGCCCGCTTACAGCTAAAACACGGAGGTTCCCCGTTTTCCTACTGACTTCTGAATTCTGTCTCCTGACTCCTTCCCCTCACAATTGCCCGATGGCGATGGAAGTCACCGGCACTTCAATATTGGTATTTGAACCGACAAGATTTCCTGTATCAATATCGTAAACATCAACGCGAGGATTGGAGGCCTGGTCCCCGCTTTGAATCGTACGCCTTCCGATCCATAGTCGACGACGGCTATCAACCCCAATATCCCGCAAATCAGAGCTTTCCGGAATAAGAGATACCGCATCCCCTGCAGCCTCTCCTTCCTCAGCCATCGTGAGGATGGCCGAAGTGAATTCAAAAGTATTCGCATCAAAATTGGACGCAACGATGAACACCTTTTCAAAACCAAAATCCAATCGTTCAACATAACCACCCAAATCATTGTCGTGAATTAAAATAGTGTGATTGGTGTCATTTAAAGGGATAATTTCTACCCCTCCATAGGGCACATGAGGATAATCATTCCCAAATCCGCTAAAGGGAGCCTGAAGCGCCACAAATAGTTTGTTTTCATTTTCGGAATACACAATATCAACAGGGTTTCTGCCCTGTAATGAAATCACACCAACAATGCTGTTGGTTGTTGTGTCAATCACACCAATTTTCCCGGGGGCATTTTGAAGCAGAATATTTGCAGCGTTATTTGTGCCGTAATCTTGAATACAAACATAAAGAAGGTTCCCTACCAACACCATCTTATGAGCCAAAGCTCTTTTGAAACCATCATTAAATAAAAAATTAAAAAAACTCAGTCTTTTTACAACCTGCCCATTATCAAGATTCATGACAATGACATCGCCTGGATTCCCGTTGGCATCTTTGTCTCCAGCGTCCTTTTCAGGATTATACAGGGAAATGTAAGCCAGATTATCAATCACGACAAAGTCTTGGGGGTTGGTACCATCTCCCGTTGAAAACTCAGACTGTGTCCCAAAATTATTCTGTGGATCGAGCACCCGAATATTGTTGCTGCTGGGGCTTTGGGGATCTCCGCCTCCATGAAGCACATAAAGCAGCCCGTCAAAAAGTTTGATATTGGCCTCGGCCCCTAGTTGTTCAACCCCGGAGTTGACAAAAAGACCGATGTTATTTGAATCGGCCAAAAGCAGTTGGCCTGAGGATGAACCAAATTCTGTGGCAAAAAAGAAAACGAACTCAGCCCCTGAATTGAGATCTATTTGATCCAGGTTTTGTCCAATATCAGCCGTTTGTGTGGAAGTAGATCCGCACGACGAAACAAGTAAAACCAAAAAAAACAAAAATACATTTTGAAATTTATTTTTCATATTTTATTCCTCATTCATTCTCCCATTCACAATGGCCACGGCATCCAAATCAAAACCTTGTTTGCCACCCGCTAAACACACAGGGAAGACAAAATCACCTGCCACACAGGTATTTAAGTCTTCAATCAACACATAGCGCGCTTCCTCCAAACCCACATCGTGCAAATCAAACACATCACCCCCTGAAACAAGCGGATTTCGCGGTTGATTCACATCACCCAAGGGAAAAGCCCCGGCGCATCCCGTATATTCTCCATTCCCATCTTCATCAAAACCATCGCAAGGGAAGGCAATGAAGTTCTCTCCGTCTTCACTTACTAAAACTTGCGCCCGCTCGGCAAAAAAATTCGGACCAAGGGGATTTTCAAAAATGGTGAAATCCGTCCCCTGTCCATCCACAATGACATAACCCCGAAAATGAATGAGAATCGATCCCCCACTTCCCAAGCTTAACAATCCGCCATCCCCTGGCGAACCACTGATGTTTTGAGGATATCCATCCTGCCCAAAGCCGGCCCCGCGTCCATAAGTGACCCGGGTCTCGTCATCGTCCGAAATAAAGGCATCATTTGGATCACCGGGTTCTTCAGATTCATTCCCTTCAAGAGGGGGTGGGGGCGGCTGGCCGGCAGGAACATGGCCAGGCCTTGGTTCAACCACAACGGGAATAGATCCTGATTTCCCCAAAAAATAAACATGAACCCGGGTTTGCCCTGGAGAACTTCCCATCACACGTCCATTTTCAGAAACAGAAGCCACGGCATGGTCTGCAATGGCCCAAAAAACGCGGCCCCAAGTCTGATTGATACGAAACAACTGCGTCACCCTGGGATAAACACTTCCATCCGCCATCACAACAGTCACCGATGGCTGACCGGCCTCCCCCACTTTTAACCGGATACCTTCGGAAGAAGGATGAACAATCAAAAAAGAGACCGTCAGGGAAGGATCGGCGTTGTCATTGATATTCTTGCTACCATCGCCATCTTCATCCTGAGCAAATAAATCATCACCGGCGTTTTCATGAGCCCCATCCCCACAACCCGCAAACAAAAGGGCAAAAAGAAAAAGGGAAATAAGATTTTTAATTGTTTTGATCATTCCTTGTTTCTTCATTCCCTCTCCCTTGAGGGGAGAGGGTTAGGGAGAGGGTGACAATTTGGAGCGGATTAAAATCCCACCACCGCCGCAGGAGGCAAACCGCCCTCCATCATTTGAGGTCGCGTATCAATGAGGACATGGCCTTCTCCGCCTTGGGGATCGACTTCCACCACCGCCCAAGTGGCTAGATCATTGCGTTCCGTGATGAGAACATGATCCACTTCTTGAGCATGAACCGTCGTCAGATCCGAGGCAAAGGCCCCGCTGGCGTAGACTTGCAAGACTTCCAGCACCCCATCCTCAGCAGCACTCAAGGGTACGCGCGCAACCACGGTCGGGAAACCCGAACCGACGAAAGCGTCATCCCCGCTGACGGCCACAAGACCGGGAGCAAACGCATCGAAAGCATCCGCAGGGAGGAAGCCCCCCAGCAGAGCCACAGGATCAATCATCTCCACGCCGCCCGCATCGTCATTAAAATTACCAGTCTGGGCAATCACAAAAGAAGCACCATGGGAATCCATCCTCGCAGGATTGGACCCTTCAAGCTCAACACTTAAGGCATTATCATCCACATTTCTCAATGTCCCGGGCTGAACGACTTGGAAATTGTCATCCTGATGTTGAAGGGCGGTATAGCATTGATCTTCTCGGCAGCCGACGGCTGAGACCCGAGGATTGACGGGCGAATCGGGGCTCAGATCGATGCCACCCATATCCTCCCCTGTATCGCGATCCACGAAAACAACATCCCTTCGGCCAATCATCTCCGCTTCCATCGGATCGGGATTGTAGAAGGAGATCACCGCACGGCCTTGATCGTCGCAGGCCACCCCTTGAGGGTTTGAGGTTGGAGCAAATTGCCGGGTCCAAAGGGGCTGGCTCAGATCGGCTTTGTTATACGCCAAAACGCGCCCATCGCCACGACTCACCACAAACACATCATCCCCGCAAGAGCTTAAGGCCGTATCTTGATGCGTGAGCACATCGGGGACATTTTCAAAGCGGCCTTCTGTAAGATTCCAGAATTTGGTAACGGCATTGGAGCCAGGTTCATAAGAAGACAGAGCCACCGCTACATGAGTCTGTACAAGAGGTACCGGAGGAGGATTTGCTCCATCAGGGCTTCCATCCGATGAACCTCCATCCACAATAGTTCCACCTGTTCCACCCGACCCCGCAACACCTCCGGCACCACCTATTCCACCGGTTCCACCCAAACCTCCTGTGCCGCCATTTCCTCCTGATCCATCAGCAACAACCACACTCCCATCAAGAGACATATTGGCATCGGCTGGTGTAAAAGCAGCATCTGCACGGCCGGCCTCAGGATCAACAGATGCTTCAGGGACAGGATTTCCTTCCGTCCCACCAGTGCCTGTATCTTCATCCGGCATCCAATAGACCCCCCCTCGTCCTCTTCCGGGGGTTTCTGCACAAAAAAGACCAACGGAATTAATTGCTGACATAAATTTCCTCCTTGTCCGGCCTATGCTCAAAGAGCGAAGGCGGACTCATTAATAAATTAAATTGTTGAAGGAGAAACAAAACCCAAAGACATCCGAATGGATGGGCTTGAAGGAGGTTTTGTGTCTCTCGCACAGGATGTAGGGCGATCCTTGTGATCGCCTATGAAGGGCGAATACAAGATTCGCCCCTACAACATTGGATAGGTATCCTGACTTACCCCGAAGGGATTACAGTGGCGGGACCGCGCTGGACTCTCACCAGCTTCCCCTAACCCAACGGAGGGTCATTTTCATGATGGGATGGATTTGTCAAGATGGATAAAATTTTATCCTCTCTTTTCCCCCTTTAAAAAAGGGGGAATCAAAGGGGGATTTTCCTCGTATAAAACGGGGCCGGGATCAAATCCCCCTTAATCCCCCTTTTTTAAAGGGGGATAGAATACGGGAAATTATGCTCTTAACTTTGGTTTCATTACCGCGCGCGTCTCATCCAAACGGCGGACGGGGGTATTGTGGGGGGCCTCTTTGAGGAGAGTGGGATTTGCGGTCACTTCATGCACAATGGTGCGAAGCGCTTCCACAAACTGGTCGAGGGTGGCTTTGTTTTCGGTTTCGGTGGGCTCGATCATGAGTGAACCGGGAACAATGAGCGGAAAATACACCGTGGGCGCATGAAAGCCGTAGTCCAAAAGGCGTTTGGCAATATCCAAGGTTTTAATTTCGGTGCCTTTGAGGAATTTGTCCGAAAAAATCACCTCGTGCATGCTGGGCGCTTCGTAGGCCAGGGGAAGAAGATCTTTTAAGCGCGAACGCAGATAATTGGCGTTCAGCACCGCCAACTGCGCCACTTTTTTCACTCCATCGGGGCCCAACTCGCGAATGTAAGTGTAGGCGCGAACGAACATGCCGAAATTCCCGAAGAAGGCCCGCACACGGCCGATGCTCTTGGGGCATTGGGTTTCTAAATGATATTTATCGCCCTGCTTCACAATCGTGGGTGTCGGTAAATAAGGCTCTAAAATTTTCTTCACCACCACAGGCCCGGAACCAGGGCCACCCCCGCCATGCGGGGTCGTGAATGTCTTGTGCAGATTGTAATGCATGCAATCCACACCCATGTCCCCCACGCGGGCCATGCCCATGAGGGCATTCATGTTGGCGCCATCGCAATAAAGGAGCGCGCCTTTGGCATGGAGCCTATCGGCAATTTTTTGGATATTTTTTTCGAACAACCCAATGGTTGAAGGATTGGTAACCATAAGGCAGGCCACTTCTTCATCAAGAAGCGGGGCCAAGGCATCGGCATGCAAAATGCCGTCCTTGTCGGTTTTCATGGTGACCACTTGATAACCACAAATGGCGGCTGAAGCAGGGTTGGTCCCATGGGCCGAATCGGGAATGATGATTTTCTTTCGCGGATTGCCCCGGTCTTCGTGATAGGAACGAATCATCAAAAGCCCGGTAAGCTCGCCATGGGCGCCGGCGGCAGGCTGAAGCGTACAGGCATCCATTCCGGCAATTTCGCAAAGATAATTTTGCAGGTGATACATCAGCTCCAAATTCCCCTGCATGAATTCTTCTTCCTGATACGGATGGGTCAGGGCAAAACCGGGAAGACGCACCACCTCTTCGTTGATGCGCGGATTATACTTCATGGTGCAGGAACCGAGCGGATAAAAAGCGGTGTCGATGCTGAAATTCCATTGGGAAAGACGCGTGAAATGCCGGACCGCATCGAATTCGGAAACCTCGGGAAGTTTGGCCTTTTCCTTGCGTAAATAATTCTGGGGGATCACCTCGGCCGGATTAACTTCAGGAGTCTGGGTTTCAGGAAGTGAGAATCCTTCACGACCAGGGGAGGAAATTTCAAATAATGTGGGTTCTTGGTGCATATTTTTCTATATGTACTGAAACCAGTCCCTTCGACTTCGCTCAGGGACCGCTCGAGTGGTCACCGAGCGGAGTCGAGGTGCCTGTCACGTAAGCATCTATGACACAGCTTTTTTTAATTCACTCACCAACAAATCAATCTGCTCTTTGGAGTTCATTTCTGTCACACAAACAAGCACGGCGTCTTTAAGTTCCTTGTAATAACGGGGCAGCCAAATGCCGGCAAAAATCCCTCTTTTCTTCAACCCGGCTAAAACATTCTGCGCATCGGGCAAACAGATGACAAATTCATTAAAGGTCGGCCCATCAAAAAGAAGCTTCACCTTGCCAGTCGCCGTAAGCGCCTCTTTGGCATAAGTGGCACGCGATAAATTAATTTGAGCCAGACGAGTCAGCCCTTCTTTTCCCATAAGAGACAAATAAATGGTGCTCATGAGCGCACACAGGCCCTGATTGGTGCAGATGTTGGAAGTGGCCTTTTCACGACGGATGTGTTGTTCGCGCGTTGAAAAAGTAAGGACAAATCCCCTCTTCCCATCGACATCCACCGTTTCCCCCACAATGCGGCCCGGCATGGCTCGTATGTATTTTTGCTGCGTGGCAAAAAGCCCCAGATAGGGGCCTCCAAAACTAAGCCCCACACCAAAGCTTTGCCCTTCGGCAACGGCAATATCAGCGCCCACAGAACCGGGAGGGTTTAAAAGTGCCATCGAAAGGGGTTCAGAAGCCACAGTGATAAAAATTGTTTTTTCATCCTGTTTGGTGCGCGCCCCTATTTTTTGAAGATCTTCAATCACCCCAAAGAAATTGGGGGATCCAACCATCACCGCACCCACAGAGGCATCACACTTGGCTTCAAAATCATTCCAATCCAAACTTCCATCTTTGGCATAACCCACTTCAACGATTTCGTAACCGAAACGGGAAAGATAAGTCCTCATCACCTTGCGGTATTGCGGATGCACCGACCGGGCCACCAGGGCTTTTTTGCGGCCATTCAAACGGGCCGACATAAGAAGCGCCTCTGCACAACCGGTGGAGGCATCGTAGTTGGAGGCATTGGCAATCTCCATGCCCGTCAACTCGCAAATCATGGTCTGAAATTCAAAAAGGGCCTGGAGGGTTCCCTGACTTACTTCGGGCTGGTAGGGAGTGTAGGCTGTAAAAAATTCACCCCGGTTGATGAGTTGCGAAATGGGTGATGGGACATAGTGGTTGTAAGCCCCGCCTCCCAAAAATGAAACGGTATCACGCACGGAAACGTTCTTTTTGGAAAGCCGCAGCATTTCAGAACGTAATTCCATTTCGGAAAGAGCCTTGGGCAGGTTAAGAGCACGCTTCAACCGCAACTCTTCAGGGATGCTCTCAAAAAGCGCATCGACAGAATCTTTGCCGATCACCTGGAGCATGTCTTTGATATCTTGTTTTGTATGAGGGAGGTAACGCATGATTGACGTAGGGGCGGTTCGTGAACCGCCCTTACAAAAACATCTATATCTTTCCTTCGTCCTTCAAATAGGCCTCGTAGGCTTTGGCATCCAACAAACCTTCCAATTCTTTTGGATGGGTCAATTCAAGCTTAATCAACCAACCTTCGTTGTAACAGTCTTCGTTCACCAAGCCGGGGCTTTCAATCAAAGTGCTGTTAAATTCAAGAACTTTACCAGATACAGGTACATAGACATCGCTTACCGATTTGACCGACTCAACGACACCAAAAGTTTCATTCTTGGCAAAAAGGGCTCCTTCTTTGGGGAGTTCAACCATCACCACATCCCCCAACTGTTCCTGGGCAAAATCGGTAATGCCCACAACGGCCTTGTTTCCATCCAAACGAATCCATTCATGCTCTTTGGTGTAACGTAATTCTTTATTAATCTCCATAATTCCTCCTGTAAAAATCTCCCTCTTTCCCCTTTTATCACCGCGTAGCGGGATCCCGTATGCGGGATTAAAGGGGGGATGAAGGGGGATTTAAGAATTTTCAAAACTTTTCTTATAAAATGGAAGCCCCACAACTTTGGCCGCTCTTTTTTGCCCACGCATTTCAATTTGAAGCGTGTTTCCTTCGGTAGCATGCGTCTTTTCAACAAGAGCCAATCCTATCGGCTTTTGTAATGTTGGCGAAAAAGTACCGCTGGTGACCGCCCCCACTTTTTGGTCGCCGGCATAAACAGGATATCCCTGCCGTGGAATGCCCTGATCGATCATATCCAAACCGACAAGTTTACGCTGGCATCCGTTTTTGTGAATTTGGGTGAGGGCTTCTTTGCCAATAAAATCTTCTTTGTCAAGTTTGACCACCCAACTTAAGCGTGCCTCAAAGGGATTAATGGTCTTGTCAATTTCATGCCCATAAAGAGAGAGCGCTGCTTCCAAACGTAAACTGTCGCGCGCGCCCAGCCCAATGGGGGTCAACCCATAAGTTTTGCCCGTCTCCAAAAGAGTTTGCCAAACATAGGGGGCATCTCCCCAAGCTCCATAAATTTCAAAACCATCTTCACCCGTGTATCCTGTGCGTGAAAGAATGATTTTCTTGCCACGCAAAATGGTTTCGCAAAATTGAAACGTGGCCAAACGATATAAAGGCATTGAAACAAGAGGGGTTAAAATTCCTTCTGCAAGAGGGCCTTGAAGGGCTAATTGATAATACTCTGAGCTCAAATTTTCGATGGAGACATCAAAATCTCCCTTATGCGCCACAAACCAATCGTAATCTTTGTCGGTATTGCTGGCATTGACCACAATCAAGAATTTAAATGGAGTGATCTGATAGGTAATTACATCATCAACGACTCCCCCATCTTCATAGCAACACACCGAATATTGGCAACGGCCGTCACCAATGCGATCCAAATTATTGGTTGTGACATAGTTCACAAATTTCTTGGCGTCTTTACCTGACACCATGATTTCCCCCATGTGGCTAATATCAAAAAGACCGGCACGGGTACGAACGGCATTATGTTCTTCGATAACACCGGTGTATTGCACGGGCATTTCCCAACCGCCAAACTCAACCATTTTGGCGCCCAGTTTTTTGTGAAATTCATAGAGAGGTGTTCGTTTTAACATTCTATCCTGTAGGGACAATCCTAGGATTGTCCTTACACCATTTCTGCAGCCTCCACCGTGTTGGCCATCAGCATGATAATTGTCATTGGGCCCACGCCACCTGGCACGGGAGTAATCCAGGATGCAATCGGCGCCACTTCTTCAAAATGAACATCGCCTGCCAATTTTCCATTGGGCAAGCGATTAATCCCCACATCAATCACCACCGCGCCGGGCTTCACCCAACTGCCACGCACAAAATGGGTCTTGCCTACGGCCGCAACAACAATATCAGCCTGGCGCACTACTTGTTCAATGTTTTTGGTTTGCGAATGACACACCGTCACCGTGGCATTGGCGGCTAGTAACATAAGAGCCACCGGTTTTCCAACAATATTACTGCGCCCGACAACCACGGCATGTTTCCCGGCCAGGGGGATTTTTGTTTCCTCCAATAATTTCATCACTCCATAAGGGGTGCAAGGTCTCAAGCCAGGGCGGCCAATAACCAGATTGCCCACATTCACAGGATGAAACCCATCCACATCTTTTAAAGGGTTGATCGCCTCCAGAATTTTTTCAGAATGAATGTGTTTGGGAAGGGGTAACTGAACCAGAATGCCATGCACCTGCGAGTCGTCGTTTAAATCATGAACTAATTTGAGAAGGGCTTCTTCCGTGGTGCTTGCGGGTAAATGATGATGAAGCGACCGCATGCCAAGCTCTTGGCAGGTGGCATTTTTATTTTTGACATAAACATGCGAAGCCGGGTCCTCTCCCACCAAAATCGTGGCCAAGCCGGGAGTAATGCCTTTTTCCTTAAGATCTTCCACACGGGCTTTGATTTCCTGCTTTAATCTTTGGGCCACTGCTTTACCGTCAATCATTTGAACCATGGGCCGTAATTAAAATTTGCGTGGCTTAACGTCAATCAGAAAAAAAATAATTTGAGGATTTATATAAAAATGTGCCACACAGTGTTACTTACAATGGAATAAACGGAGGGCTTATGACAAATCAACCCAAACTCGCCCTTGTCACCGGGGGCATCAAAGGGACCGGCAAGGAAATTGTAAAACAATTCGTCGACCAAGGCGTTCATGTCGTTACGAATTACCGGAAGGATATCGAAGGAGCCAAGGCTTTTGAAGCCGAGATGGCCCTTCGGCTCCGCTCAGGGACCACCCAAGTGCATGCCTTTCAGGCCGACATGGGAGAGCCCGAGCATGTGGGCAAGCTCTTTGATTTCATCAAAGAAAAATATGGTTATCTGGATTATTTTGTCGCCAACGCGGCAGCCACGGCCTTCAAGCCCCTTTTGGAAATCAAACCCCATCATATAGAGAAAACCTTTGCCATTACTGTGACCGGGTTTGTCATCGGCTGCCAACGTTCATCCGAGCTCATGAAAGGGCGAAACGGGAAAATTGTGGCCATTTCCGGCTATGACACGCACACCTATCTCCCCCGCCATGGTGTTTTGGGCGCCGCCAAATCCGCGATGGAAACTTTGGTGAAATATTTTGGTGTGGAACTGGCTCCACTTGGAATTAACGTCAATGCCGTCAACCCGGGATTTTTGGCCACAACCTCCACGCAAATTTATATGGGGGCTGAATATGAAAGAATTAAAAAATTAAACGGGCAAATCACTCCGCGCGGGCGGGTCACCGACGGAAAAGATATTGCCGATATCACCCTGTTTTTGTGTTCGGATAAAGCCGATTGGATTTGTGGTCAGACAATAAGGGCCGATGGTGGGCTTTCACATATTCAACCGATGGCATTGCCGGAGAAATAATTTTTTTTACGTGATGCAAAAAAATCAAAATACAGATGAACAGTTCATGCGCTTGGCCATTGCCAAGACCAAGCTTGGCATTCAAAAAGGGCAAACGCCTTTTGGGGCCGCCATTGTCAAAAAGGGTAAACTCGTTGTCTGTGTTCACAACATGGTGTGGGCCACCACCGACATCACTTCCCACGCAGAAATCCACGCCATCCGCAAAGCCTGCAAAAAATTAAAAACCATCGATCTTTCCGGTTGCACCCTTTATTCAACCTGTGAACCCTGCCCCATGTGTTTTTCTGCCTGCCATTGGGCCCGCATCGATAAAATCATTTGCGGAGCCACAATTAAGGATGCAAAAGCCTGCGGATTTCATGAGCTGGCCCTTTCCAATGACCAAATGAAAAAATGGGGTAAAAGCAGCATCCAAATTCAAAAAAATCTTCTAGCCAAAGAATGCAGAGCCCTTTTCCTGCTCTGGGCCAAAGAAGCAAAATCTAAAAAATACTAATAATTTCATATATTTATATATTATTTATTTCTGGTTCTTGACGGTATAAAAATTTCCCCTTACACTGAACACTGTTTTTTATGAAAAAATTTTTCAAAATCATTCTGGCCGGGCTCTTAGGAATCAGCCTTCTTTTAGCAGGCCAAGGTTATTGTCTAAAAGCCTTTTGCCCCATGGCTTCAATAACCAGCACAGATTGCTGCCACGATTCTGCATCCAGTTTTGCTTATGCAAACCACTGTTGTGAAACCCAGGACCATGTCTCCGTTCTTTCACCAGCCACTCCGCTTACAAAATCAACCCAGGAATATTCTTTCTTGGGGGCTCAATTGGAAACGCCCCTTGTCTTCTCCACACTTGTTTCAGGCAAGATGAATTTGCTTCCTCAAAAAATCCTTCATGTGCCTGACAGGTTTTCTTCCGTCCTCCGTATTTAGTCTACACATCCTTCATAAAATTTTAATTTTGTTTAAATTAACACGAGAGAAGTGTATTTTTATGCTTCGCTACAGAAACATGCATAAATACTTGTTCACAATCATAAGCCTTTCCAGCCTTTTAATCTCAAGCCAATCAAAGGCCACCACTTTAGAAGAACTTATTGGGGAAGTTGTTTCTGTTCATCCGCAAATAAAGGAAGCCAAATGGGATGCCAACGCCAGCCGTCAGGACAAAAAGATGGAAGCCTGGTTGGACGACCCCATGGGGATGGTGGAATTTGAAGAAGTGCCCTTCCGCAAAAAAAGTTTGGGGAATGCAGGGATGACCAATTTTAGCGTCAGTCAGGAAATTCCTTTCCTCGGCACTTTAATCACCAAGGCCGGCGCCGCCAAAAAGGAATGGCTTTCAAAAAAAGCGATGGTTGATTCAGCGACACGTGAAATCATTTTCGAAACCAAAAAAACCTATTTTGAACTTTTGGCCGTCACAAACAAAAAACAGAGTGCCGAAAAAATGCTGCAAAGTCTGGCTGGCATTTCTTCATCCTTAGAAACACAATATAAAAGTACACTGGCCCAAAAACCGGCCACTTCAGAAATGAATCCGGGAAATGAGCCGACGATGAAGGGCGGCACGGCTTCCGATCTCTTAATGGCCAAAATGAAGCAAGCCGAAGCTAAAACACAGGTTCACGATCTAAGCCATCAACTAGATGCCCTGAGAGCCAAGCTGAATTTACTAAGGGGCAAGGATCCGGAAGCTTCCCTGGGAACGCTTGCCAAGCCAAAACGAAAAACCCTTAAATCCAATGCGGAAGACATTCTTGAAAAAATACTCAAACAAAATAGCGATCTCCAAAGTGTGGAATTCATGTTCCAAAAAGCCAAAAAAGATTTAACCGTAGCCAAACTTTCCTATATCCCCACCCTGGAACCAAGCTTCACCTACAATCAAAGACAGGACATGGAGAATGCCTACACCCTGGGTGTAGGGTTTAATATTCCCCTATGGGTCAACAAAAAATCCGCAGAAACCAAAAAAGCCCATGCTGAAAAAAAACGTGCGGAAAACACCCTTGCCAGTACCGTTTTAAACGTAAAAGAAGAATTTTATTATTTGTACCATCATGCCCATGAGCATTCCAAAATCGTGGGCACTTACGAAAACGAAATTCTTCCCCTGGCCAAAAGCAGCATGAGTTTAGCCCTGCAGGAATACAAAACCGGCCTCTCTTCAGGCCCCAATGTACTCCAAAAAATAATTTCGTATGAACAGGCCAATCAAATGTATTGGAACATGTGGTTCGATTACCAAATGGAATATGCCTTGCTGGAAAAATTGACGGGAGAGGATTTGTAAAAATTGTTCGGATGTTCGGACGTGCCGATGTCCGGAAGTTTTAAAACGGAGAAAATATGAATAAAAAATTGAAAATAATTGTCGCCTGTCTTGTCATGGCAGGGCTTGCCTATGCCTTTGATTTGTTCGGCTTAAGAACAAAGATGCTCAAAAGGTCGCCTTCATCCGCACATCCGCACGTCCGCACATCCGAACAAAAAATCGAATACTACACCTGCTCCATGCATCCTCAAATACACATGGATGAGCCCGGGAATTGCCCGATTTGTGGAATGACCCTGGTTCCTGTGTATGCCCAGGAAGACACAAAGGGAGCAGGCCTTGTCATTTCCCCTTATCAACAACATTTGGTGGGGCTTGCTACAGAAACAGCGGCTCTCCGCCAGTTAACAAAAAAAATTACGACCACCGGACGTGTTGCTTTTGATCCAGAACTGGCCACAGCCATTGCCGAATATCTGGAATTTTCGAAAAATGTCCCCTCTTTAAAAGAAGCTGCGGCCATACGATTAAAAACGATGGGGCTCACCCAGGATGAAATTAAAAATCTGAATGAAAAAACGGCCGCCCAATATTATCAACCCCAGGAAAACATCCATTGGATTTATGCCACCATTTTTGAAAATGAAACTTCCCTGATTAAACCGGGAACCAAGGCCCTCATCAATTTTCCATGGAATCAGGAAACATGGGAAGGCATTGTTGATGGTGTGGATACCCGTTTGGATCCCCAAACACGCTCGGCAAAAGTACGCATCAAAATATCCGAGGGTCCTGCGCTTAAACCGGACACCTTTGTCACCGTTCATTTTGAGATTTTAATGGGCGAAAAACTGGCCATCCCCCAAACATCCATTATAGACACGGGCACACGCCGCATTGCCTTTGTGATGCACCAGGATAATCGTGTCACCCCGCGTGAAATACATACGGGGCTTGAATCAAACGATTTTGTCGAAATTTTGCACGGCCTGACCGAAGGTGAAAAAGTGGTGAGCAAAGCCAGTTTTCTGGTTGATTCAGAAACACAATTGAAGGGAATCATGGAAGTGGAAAGCATCCACCAACATTAAAGGTGTAGGGACTCCGCGATGCGGAGTCCCTACCGTAAAAATGATCGAAAAAATCATTGAGTTTTCGGCGAAAAACAAATACCTCGTCCTGGCTTTTATAAGCATTCTGGTCGGCATCGCCATTTGGTGTACCAAAAACATGCCGTTGGATGCCCTTCCCGATCTTTCGGACACCCAGGTCATTATTTATTCAAAATGGGATCGAAGCCCGGACGTCATCGAAGACCAAGTCACCTACCCCATTATCACGGCCCTGTTGGGGGCCCCCAAGGTAAGGGCCATTCGTGGCCAGTCCGATTTTGGATTTTCCTATGTCTATGTCATTTTTGAGGATGGCACCGACATTTATTGGGCGCGTTCGCGAACACTGGAATATCTTTCCAAAATCACTCCCAATTTGCCGGCGGGAGTAAAAACGGAAATGGGTTCGGATGCCACGGGCCTTGGATGGGTCTTTCAATATGCCCTTCGCGACAAGTCGGGTAAAAATAATTTGCAGGAATTAAGATCGCTCCAAGATTGGAATTTGCGGTTTCAACTTCAAAGTGTGCCGGGCGTTGCCGAGGTGGCCTCCGTTGGCGGTTTTGTAAAACAATATCAGGTCAACATCGATCCCCAAAACCTTCTTTCATTTAACATCCCTTTAACGCACGTCATGGACGCCATTCGTAAATCCAACAATGATGTCGGGGGAAGGATTGTCGAATGGAGTGGGCGTGAATACATGGTGCGTGGTCGTGGTTATCTAAAATCACCGGAAGACATTGAAAATATCGTGGTCAGGCACGATCCAAAAAATCAGGCCCATGTCTTAATCAAACATCTTGCCCACGTGGAAATAGGCCCCGACATTCGCCGTGGCGTTGCCGAGCTTAATGGAGAAGGTGAATCGGTCGGGGGCATTGTCATCATGCGATCAGGGGAAAATGCCCTCAAGATCATCACCCAGATCAAGGCCAGACTTAAAGAATTAAAATCGTCGCTCCCTGAAGGAGTTGAAATTATCACGGTGTATGACCGGTCCGACTTGATCAAGCGGGCCATTGACACCCTTAAAAACACACTCATCGATGAAATGATCATTGTCAGTTTGGTTATTCTTGTATTTTTGTGGCACATCCCCTCGGCCTTGGTTCCCATTTTTACCATCCCTATTTCTGTTTTTCTGGCCTTCATTCCCATGTATTTGATGGGGCTTACGTCCAACATCATGTCGCTGGCCGGCATTGCCATTTCAATCGGCGTGTTGGTGGATGGTGCCATTGTTGAAGTGGAAAACGCCTACAAAAGATTGGAGGAGTGGCAAACCTCCGGACGCAAGGGTGATTTTCATGAAATCCGCCTCAAAGCCCTCAAGGAAGTGGGGCCCTCGGTTTTCTTTTCGTTGCTTGTGATTGCTGTGGCTTTTATTCCTGTATTTTCCCTGGTGGATCAACAGGGAAGACTATTCAAACCGCTGGCTTTTTCAAAAAACCTGGCCATGGCCTTGGCCGCTTTTCTTGCCATTACCCTGGACCCGGCCATGCGCATGCTGTTTACCCGGATGGACCCCCTTAAATTAAAAAACAAGATCATCAACAAACTGGCCAATGCCACACTGGTCGGCACTTATTACCCGGAAGAAAAACATCCGGTAAGCCGCCTCTTATTTAAAATTTATGAGCCCGCATGCCGCTATGTTCTTTACCACAAGAAAAAAACACTCGTGGGAGCATTTCTTCTTTTTTTAACCGTCATCCCTGTTTTCATGAATCTGGGTTTTGAGTTCATGCCCCATTTAAATGAGGGGACCCTTTTGTACATGCCCATTTCCATTCCTGGCATTTCAACAACAGAGGCGGCCAAGTCCCTTGCTATCCAGGATCAAATCTTGAAATCAATTCCTGAAGTCGAATCGGTTTTTGGAAAAGTGGGCCGGGCGGACACCGCCACCGACTCAGCCCCATTCTCAATGGTCGAAACAACGGTTGTCTTAAAACCCGAAGACCAGTGGCGTAAAAAAGACCGCTGGTATTCATTTTTACCCACAGGCATGCAAACCTTTTATCGCTGGCTGTGGCCGGACTATATAAGCTGGAAAGAACTCACCGCTGAAATGACCCAAAAAATGCAGATGGTCGGATGGACCAATGCCTCGTTTGTCATGCCCATTCAGAACAGGGTGACCATGATTTCAACGGGCATCCGGTCACAGCTTGGGATAAAAATTTCCGGCCCCGATCTTAAAACCATTGAATCCATTGGCCAGAAAATAAAGCCCCTTCTTGAATCGGTCCAAGGCACGCAATCCGTTTTTGCCGAACCCGTCACTCAGGGGTATTTTCTGGATTTTGACATCAACCGTACCGAATTGGCGCGTTACGGCTTAACCATGGAAGATGCTCAAACCATCATTACTTCAGCCATTGGGGGTGAAGCCATCACCACCACCATTGAAGGCCGCGAACGTTACACAGTCAATCTTCGATATGCCCGTGAATTAAGGGACGATCTGGATGAAATAAAACGCGTTCTTGTTCCCACACCCTCGGGCGCCCAAATTCCCATTGGATTTATCGCCAATATTCATAAAACTTTGGGGCCTTCCATGATCCGGAATGAAAACGGGATGCTCGTGGGTTATATTTTCATCTCACTAAAAAATCGCGATCCGGGAACTTATATCAATGACGCCCAAAAAATTCTTCAATCACAACTTGAAATTCCTGCCGGATACACTTTTCGCTGGAGTGGTGAATACGAAAGTACCATCCGATCTGTTGAGCGTTTAAAAATCATCATCCCTTTAACGCTCATTCTTATTTTTGTCCTTCTTTACTTTAATACACGCTCCGTCATTGATAC
>MGPH01000064.1:303-8003 GCA_001797365.1 Deltaproteobacteria bacterium GWA2_45_12 | reverse complement strand
GACGCCAAAGAGAAAGGAATGCTAAAATCCCGTGAAGATCTTTATGAAGCGATCATGCATGGAGCTGTCAAACGAGTGCGCCCAAAAATGATGACCGTGATGGCCGCCATGATGGGATTGCTTCCCATCATGTTCTCCCATGGCACGGGTGCTGACGTGATGAAACGCATTGCGGCTCCTATGATCGGGGGATTGGTCACTTCTTTTATTTTAGAACTTCTTATCTACCCAGTGTTGTATGCTTTGTGGAAGGAAAGGGAGTTTAGCAAAAAACATTCGCCCAACTTGGGTTAAAGGGTTCAGAAGAACATTTCCATCATCATTAAACAGCCATTTCCAAATCCTTAAACCTTTTTCCGGCCAGCATCCCGCAGGCCGAGTGGCTCTGATTCCCCACGGAATACCGCCGCACAATGGGAACATGAAGCTCTTGTAAAATCCTTAAAAAAGCCTTCCGCTCCCCTTCATCGGCACGCTGGTAGCCATTTTCCCGGGCATCATTGACATCAATCAAATTCAGTTTAAAAGGCGTATCTTCCAGCAATTCCTTCAAGGCAGCCACCTCATCCGCTCCTGAATTCACTCCTTTCATCAAAACCCAGGCCAGGGTAACTCTCTCTTTTCTTTTGAGAGCGTAGGCTTTGATGGCCTCCGCCAATTCTGTAAGCGGCCACTGTTTGGAAATTGGAAGGAGGGCATCCCTTTTTTCTTTCACTGCAGAGGTAAGCGAAATGATCAACCGGAAGGGATGGTCTTCTTCGGTGTATCGTTTGATTTGCGGAACAAGCCCCACCGTGGAGATGGTGATGTTTTTGGAATCAACCCGGCATCCGCTGGGGGAAGACAGTAACCGTGCGGCACGGATGACATTGTCGTAATTGTGCAGGGGCTCGCCCTGCCCCATGAAAACAGCCCCGCTGATTCTCCCTTGTGTCTGGCTTCTGACTTGCCAGAACTGCGCCACTATTTCCCAGATTTCCAAATTGCGTTTCAAACCCATTCGTCCGGTGGCACAAAAATCACACCCCATGGCACAACCAGCTTGCGATGAAAGACAGACAGAAAAATGCCCCGGTTTTAAAAGAGGAATGCAGACCGTCTCAATAAGGGTATGATCCGGCGATTCGAAAAGATAGCGCACACTTTTGTCTACAGGGTCTTCAACCTTTTCCACCATCTTCAAAAGGTGCATGGCACAATTTTCCAGGATTTTTTTCTGAAGGGTTTTTCGGACAGGCTTCTTTACAATAAAATCCAGTTTCCCATCTCCCAAAACATGTGCCTGCAATCGTCGCGCCTGATCCAAAGGAAAAGGTTCACCAAAACCTTGAATGAAGGAAACCAAATCTTCAGGGGAAAGGCCAAATAAGTGGGGCGTCATTTAAAAGACCCCGTTTGATGAAACCGGATCAATAACTGATCCTTTTCAAGAAAAAGCTTCCGCAACCAATCGGCCAACTCGTCTTCCTTCTGGGGAAGCTGATTTAACTCAAAGCGCCTGACATGCATGCAAACTTTCTTTACCTCCCCACCCATCCAGTCGGCCACACTGGGGACCCCTGGGGCATAGCCAATCGTAAAATCGTAAACAGCCTTTACATGATTCTTAAGGGCTCCCACCGTGGCCACAAAACCCTTGGTACGGGGGATAAGCAAATGTTTGGTTGGCTCATACTTGTTTTTAAGGGCGTACTCCTGACTTGCTGTCAGTTTTTTCGGGGTTTTCCTTGTTCCTTCCACAAAGCTCATTATCCAACAGGGCACTTGGTAACGTATAATTTTTTCAAAAACTTTTTTGATCAAATTTTGGTCCGCAAGCCAGTTTCGTTTCACAAAAAGACAATCCAGAAAAAGCATGCCCCATCCAATGCCCGGGACATATTTAAGAATGTCTTTTACAAACCATTTCATGTCTCCCAATCTTTTTTTCCGGCGTGCCAAACGAAAAACAACAGGGATATCCACCAAACCCTGATGGTTTAAGATAACAATGGCGTTTTCTTTGATGGGAAGCTCATCTCCGGAAAATATCACTTGAGTTTCATTTAATTTTTCAGCCCAAAGATCGCAAGCGGCCCACCAGGCATTGGCAACGAACCTGTTCCACCTTCTGAAGAATTTCGGGGCAAACGGCAAAACAACCAGGCTCGCCATTTGAAGGGCATTGCAGACCATGAGGGCTGGAAGTAAAATGAGGGCTGCGAGGAAAGCTTTGAACATTTTGGGAACTTATCTTGTTTGGTTGATTTTGCAAGAATACGCTTTCCCCGTATTCATCCCCCTTTGAAAAAGGGGGGTAGGGGGGATTTGTTTCCGTTTCCGTTTCCGCTTCCGTTTCCGGTTTTGTAATTTATTTTAAATAAAGTGAGCGCGTAAAACAAAAACGGAAACAATGCGGGAACAAATCCCCCTTAGTCCCCCTTTTTTAAAGGGGGATATCATGTGAGGAAACTTCCTCCATAACCCCCGCTTTTTGAGAAATCCTTGCATTTGATCTTCCAGTCTGCATAATTAAAAACTTTAAACCTATGGCTAAAGCACAAGCAGCAATAACTTCAGCAAGTTCCGCGGAATATTTTTCCAAAAATCTTCAGCAGGTGGGGTTTTCCTCCTACACCAAAGCGGCTCTCACCACCATTAAAGAAGCCGTCGACAACTCACTCGACGCCTGCGAAGAAGCCGGAATTTTGCCCGAAGTTTCTGTTATCGTTGAAAAACTGGGCGAAGGAACCGCAAAAAACGCCGATCAAATTAAAATCACCGTTGAAGACAACGGACCGGGGCTTCCTCCCGATGACATCGTCCGCGTGTTTGGCGAATACCTGGCGAGTTCTAAATTCGGGCGTGGGCGCTGCAGCCGCGGGCAACAGGGCATTGGTATTTCAGCTTGCACCACATGGGCGCAATTGACCAATGCGCGAGGGGCCACGGTCATCACCAAAACCGACAAGATGCGGCAGGCAATCAAATGCATTGTTGAAGTGGATATCAAGCACAACCGCGGCGTCTTAAAAGACAAAGAAAGCATCTCGTGGGAGAAACCCCACGGGCTAGCATGCGAATTCATCCTTGATGCACGCATCCAGTTGAATGGTGAAGGTGGAATTTTAGCGTATTTAAATGGCATCACGCTTGTCAACCCGCACATGACCTTGCGCTACAAAATTTTGGACCAGGATTGGGTTGAAGTTCCTCGCGTTACCGAAGAACTCACCGAAATTCCTGAAGCCACCGAGCCCCACCCGCACACCATGAAGCTAGGTGAATTCATCGCCCATTCGCATCTTTTTGGACGCGTTCAGGTGCATTCGTGGCTTAAAAAAGGATTCTCCCGCGTTCATGAAAGCGTCTTAAAAGAACTCACCCAAAACGGCGTTTCCAAGGGCTTGCTTGGGAAAAGCGTCGATGCGCTTTCGGAAGAAGAATTCAAAAAACTTTTCACCACCTTAAGCAATTTAAAACTGATGGCGCCCTCCACCAAAAGCGTTTTGTCCATCGGGGAATCGGGCCTGGCCAAGAGCATCCAGCGCGTGGGTCAGGTGGATTTTTTTTCGGTGGTCTCGCGCAAGCCCGCCATCTGCGACTTTAAGCCGGTTTTGGTCGAGGTTGCCGTGGCCCGTTTATTGGATAAAAATCTTTCTGAAGATGACTCCGTCACCCTCCTTCGTTTTGCCAACCGCGTACCACTTCAGTTCGACAAATCCGCATGCGCCATGACCCAAGCCGCAGAATCCGTGAACTGGCGATCTTATGGCTTGAACCAACCGAAAGGAAGTCTGCCGCTCGGGCCGTACATCATCGCCATCAGCGTGGTAAGCCCGTTCATCAAATTTAAAAACGCCTCCAAAGAAACAGTAGATGCCTCCGATGAATTGGTGGAAGAAATTAGACGCGCACTCATTCAAGCCGGACAAAAACTTTCCAAACACATCCGTCGCGAAGAAAAAGAATTGGATCTTGAAAAGAAGCGCCAGCACATTGAGCAATTCGGCCCCATTCTGGTGGACGGCGCCTGCCGGATTGTCAAGGCCGCCAAGGGAAGGCGCGAAAAAGCTTTGGAAGGTTTGGCCAAAATTTTAGGCCGCGAAGCGCACCTGGCTGAAAAGGAACTCAAAGAAGCCATCGTCCATTCAGAAAAAGCGTTAAAAGAATTAACAGAAATGACCGGTATCCTCCCCGAAGGAGCTGCCAAAACCGCCAATGCCGAAAATGAAACCGAAGACATCCTCGAAAAAGGCCAATTGAGTCTGGATGGAATAGTGGAGGAAGAGGAAGTAAAGAAGAGAAAGAAGAAATAATGTCATGGTTCGACGGGGCTCACCATGTCCGAGCAAGGACATACTGAGCTTGCCATGCACCATATGGTGCATGGCTTGTCGAAGGATGAACTGACAAATGGCTCAAGACATCAGCGTTGAACAACTTTCCATCGACATGTGCGAAGCGCTCTTGCGCGACCTGGAGCGTGCCAAAAGACCGGTCCTCATGGCCACCAAATGCTCGCTGGACAATGCTTTTTACAACCCCAAAGTGGGCTATTTAACCCCCGGGGATAAAAAAGTCGCCACCGAGTTGAATGTGAGTTCTGTGCAAAAGATGTCACGCACCATCTTTATGTTGGAATTGATTTTAAGGAATCTGGAAGTCGGCGCCACCAATACCAAACGTGAGCTCTACTATATTTCCAAAGGCGAAATTAAACACAACCCCGCGTTGAAACCCCTTGATTTTGATGACCAGGACGAAAGTGATTCCATCATCGATTTCATTTGCGAGATGATGGAATGTTATCGCGAAGACTTAAACTGCTTTGCCAACGACCGCGGCGGGCAAACCTACAGTCAACAGCTTGTGGTGGTGGAAACAATGCCGGATGGCACCAAGGCCACCATTGATCTTTCCACCCTGGGAACCTCACCCTTTCAACCCAAAAACAGGCCCCAGAGTCTGAAATTAAAGGCCAAAAAGAAAATTGATTTCTGCCTGATTGTGGAATCAGAAGGTACGGCCAACACACTGGTAAATTCAGGCTTCACCAAGAGACACAATGTCATTTTATTGGGCGCCCAGGGTGTGCCTTCCAATGCCGTGCGCGGCTGGACCAAGCTCATCCAGGATGAACTGGATATCCCCTGCTATTTTTTTGGCGATCTTGACGCTTATACCATGCAAAATATTTATCGCACTCTCAAGGCCGGATCTGCGGCCAGTCTCATCCGCAATTCGGATTTTTCTGCACCAGAAGTAAAATTCCTGGGAGTCTTACCCGAAGACATCGAAAAATATGACCTGCCCGATTATGGGGTAAAGGAAAATGACGTCACCGAAGGACGGGCCCTAAAGAAGGCCCGTGACGCCCTGGAAAACGACCCCTTTTTCAAGGACAAACGCAACAAGGGAACCGCTGACATTTTAAGGTGGCTCCTCAAAAACAAACGCCGTTGCGAACAGCAAAGTTATTTCTCGGTAAACCCCCGCGATCCCCTCATGCCCGAAAAGATCATCATCGAAAAAATCAAGAACAAGAATTTTGTGTAATTATTCTTCATTCAAATTTTTTAAATCTTCTTTCATGGAAGCATATAAAATCTCCGATGGATTATTTTCGGCCAAAAAACATATGATTTCGTAAACTTTACGGCGAAGAGCCGGATCATCTCCAAAATTTTCCACAAAATTATCCCCTTCTCCCTCTTTCATGATGGCCTGGTGCATTTGCAGGACAATCCTATGGAGCTCCCCGTCACAAGGAGTCAGTTCAATGCATTTTTCCAATTGATCCAAAGCTACAAGCGTATCCATACACTCGATAACAGGCTTCTTTGCCTCTTCTTTTAAAAGGGCATGGCGGAGAACTTTGAGGGTATAATCCCTTCTTGCCGGAAAATATTCGGGATGCTTACGGACCAGAATTCTAAAATCATCCACGCTACTGAAATAGAGACTCTTCTTTTTCCAATCGGCATAAGCTTCGTGCTCCGAATAGTCATCTCGGGTTTCTTCCAGCCACCGGGCTTCGCCTTCATCGGTTATTCTGCCGCCAAAGGTCTGTACGAGCTGAGTCGCCATTTCAAATCGCAACCATGTAAAAGCGCTCGCCGTCTCCCTGCCATCCCGCAAGCGCAGGTAAAATTCGAGCATGAGAAGGTACCCGACGGGGTCACGATCTTTAAAATCCTTGAGCAACGACGGGAAACTTTTCACACCGGTAAAATAACTTTGGAGTCCGCTTCTCAGATGAGGAAGCCCTCCAAGAGCCGTGGCCACAATGGCAAAGGCATCGGCAAACCATTCACCTTCATTAGAGGCAGAATATCTCCGCGCAAAATATTTCAAAGGGTCGGCATGTTTATAATGGAGGCAATTAAGCCAATGGCGCCGCACCATTTCGTAGGAATTTTGAGGAAGAAGATGATGCCCAATTTCATGCACCAGGGCGAATGCCAGGAAATGAGGATCCACATCCAAGTTTAAGCCAATACTTGAACCATACAGATCAACATCGCCACCGCTCTTAAAGAGGATTTTGTTCTCCTTGTCGCAAGGATGGAAAAGGCCAAAGTGGTAAAGATGAAACCGCATGTTTTTTTCATCTAGAAATGCGATGACTTTTTTCGGGAGAATTCTCAGCGCGGTTTCGATGGCTTCCTTTTGCTCCTGAGGGGGCTTGACCCCAAAAAAATGGGACGAGGACCCCATCATCACCGGCTTGTCGGAAGGATCATGGTCCCAACGCTGGGCATGGAGCCGGTATCCGCGTATATAGTCCTCGAAAAAAATAGAATCCGACTGTGCTGCTTCCATCAAGACTTCTAAAAGTTCATCGGCCATCGCACTTTCCGCCCTATCCGAACCTTTGTTTCCGTTTTTGAAATCCTCCAAACTTAAAAATGCTTCGATAGGATCGATGGGGAAAAGCCCTTTTCGCATCTCATCAAGATTTTGACCGGAAGGATGATCCCAGGTGAAAGTGCACCCTTCTTTTTCGAAACTCACGGATAAAATCCCGGGACGAGTGGCTGTGATATGGATGACACGTGCCCTTTGGTCAAAAAAATTTCCGGCAGGAACCGATGAAAGCGAGGCCGGCCAATCTTTATAGGCCCGCTCGTCTAACTCATCTTCAAAAACGAGCTGCCCTCCGTCTATCCAGGACTTCAGAAGCAAGCGCTCCTTCCCTTCAAAAAACCCATCGGCAAAGATAATGCGGGCCAGCTGGGTGAATTCCGCATGAGTGACAATTCCATCCTCCCGGATGGAATTCAATCGCCCGATCATGGGTTCACTCTCGATAGGCCTGCCCTCAAGGCTATCGAAAAAAACGCTTTCATCATTTACGGGGAATCCCCACCATTCCTTGAGTTTGGCTTCAAAATCACCGAAATCTGCCCATTGAAGGGTGGATCCCTTTTGCAAATGCAAGGAGGCCTTCCATTCATGAACCCCGCAATCAAGTTCCAAAGAAACAATCTGGCCCTGATAGGGAGCAAGTGTATGGAGAAGATCCCCCAAGGTTGAAGGTGTTTCAGGCCCAACCGCATCGATGGTTTCAACGGCTCGTGGGTCTTCAATAAACATTCCCTCCTCGTTAAACTCACCCGTGACAGCACGCCAGCCCTCGGAAAGAGGCGTTGCATGGATTTCCTCATCCCGTGGGTAGGGCTCGTGGCGAAAGGCGTTTTCCCCCGTCCACCCGAAAA
>MGPH01000064.1:0-239 GCA_001797365.1 Deltaproteobacteria bacterium GWA2_45_12 | reverse complement strand
TATAAGTTGTTATGAATCCTTAAATCATTGAACAAAGCAGAGACCCTTTTGGCAGGCGATTTGGCGCTTGAACACAAAAAGGACGGCAGAAATTGATGGTATTGGAGAAAGGAGGGATCATCCATTTGATGCCAAACATCCCCCTTAAAAAAGATCAATGGTATGCACCCCAGGGCAAGCCCTGGACCCAAGATTCCGTGGCAAGCCACGGGGTTTTAACCGTTTCGGCTCGTCCGCCG
>MGPH01000063.1:104530-106723 GCA_001797365.1 Deltaproteobacteria bacterium GWA2_45_12 | reverse complement strand
CAAGGACGACAACGCACCGAAGTCAAACAGCGCATCAAAGAACGGGTCGTCCTCCCAAGTGAAATAACCAATTTACCGACGTTGAGTGGCTATTTGAGCTTAGCCGGTGAATATCCGGTAGCGCATGTGAAACTTAAACCCATCACACTTCCCGAAACCACAACCCGTTTTGATGAAAAGGAAAGTCTATGTTGAGCATTGCCAATGTAGGAGGAAGCCGAGATGCAGGAAAATATTATGAGAAAGCTGATGATTATTACACTCAAGATCGGAGCCCCAGCCAGTGGCAAGGCAAGGCTGCTGAAATCTTTAAACTCACTGGAGAAGTAAAATCCGAAGATTTTAAAAAACTGCTCGATGGTTTTTTGCCCAATGGGGATAAAATCCATGTTCCCGAAGCTGGTAGACGCGGTGGAACGGATTTGACCTTTAGTGCGCCCAAATCGGTTTCGATGCAGGCTTTCATAGGTGGCGATCTTAAATTAATAGATGCCCATGATAAGGCAGTTAACCGCGCTCTCAAGTATGCCGAAACTTTGGTCACCTATCGTCAAACCGAGAATGGCGAAACGACCAAGAAACTTTCGCAAAATATGGTGGCCGCTACCTTCCGGCATGAGTTAAGCCGAGCTTGCGATCCTCAGCTTCACACTCATTCCGTCATTCTCAACATAACTCGGAGAGACGATGGCCAATGGAGAGCCATTGATAATGAGATTTTCTATCGGCAAAAAATGTTGATGGGAGCCTTTTATCGGGCTGAATTAGCCCGAGAAGTCCAAAAATTGGGCTATACCGTCCGAATTTTGGACGGTAATGGACTGTTTGAGCTGTCCCATATCACTGAAACTCAGATCGAGGCCTTTAGCCAGAGAAGCCAAGCCATCGAAAAAGCCTTGGAGAAGGATGGTAAAACACGGGGCACCGCTTCACCGGAAGAAAAACAAATCATCACCATCGCAACCCGCCCACAGAAGACCGAGGTAGACCGGAAGATTTTAAGAGAATACTGGCAGAGCAAAAGTCGTGAAGCCAAGATCGACTACCAACCCAATTTAAAACCTCAGCCTGATCGAAAAGGCAGTTTAACTCACCTTATCAATACCGTGAGCTTTGCTTTGGAACATGGTTTGGAAAGGCAATCGGTCATAACCCAAGCCCAAATTCTTCGTGATGCCCTCCAACAAGGAGTTGGCAAGGTCACCTATGGCGAAATCCGACGAGAAATCGAACGAAGGGTTCAAGCGGGTCTTTTCCTTAAACATGGTGAGCGTTTCACTACCCCCGAAGCAATTTCGCGTGAAAAATCTATTTTAAGCTTTGAGAAATCCGGCCGAGGGGTAACCCAGCCTGTCTTCAAAAAGAAGGAGGCTAAAGCCAAAATCAAGGGGCAAAGTTTGAATCAAGGACAAAAAAATGCGGCACTTCATATTCTCACGAGCAAAAATCAGGTCATTGGCGTCCAAGGATTAGCCGGAACAGGGAAAACATTTATGCTTCAATTAGTTAATCATCAACTTAAAGAAAAAGGTTTGAGTGTGATTGGGCTGGCTCCCAGTGCTGGGGCCGCCGAAGAACTGTCAAAAACCGGAATTTCTAGCCAAACGATTCAAGGTTTTCAGGCAACCCAAGAAAAGAAGCTTTCATCCAAAACAGTTTTGGTCGTGGATGAGTCGGGTATGGTTTCATCGGCTCAGATGGATTATTTGCTCAAAGAAGCCAGGCAGCATCATGCAAGAGTGGTTCTCATGGGAGATACTCAGCAACTCAAAGCGGTGGAGGCCGGCAGGCCCTTTGCCCAATTACAAGTCCATGGAATGGCAACGGCGGGCATGAGTGAGATTCAAAGACAATTGAATCCAGATCTCAAAAAAGCGGTTGAACTAGCCGCTAGGGGTCAAATTCATAAATCGGTGGGCCTTCTTCATAAATCGGTGCTGGAAATCAAAAAATCGGAGGAAAGGTACAACCAAATCTCAAAAGACTATGCTTCCCTTCCACAGGCAGAGCGTGAAAAAACTTTGGTCGTTTCTGGAACCAACGAAGCTCGCAAGGCGATCAATCAAAAGATTAGAGAAAACCTCGGAGTCATAGGTAAAGGCCAGGAGATAACGACTTTGGAAAGAAAAGACCTCACGAAAGCACAGATGAAAGATGGAAAAAATTATTCCGTTGGTGACATCGTGCAGCCTC